>DUEQ01000558.1 GCA_011192085.1 Caldilineae bacterium | reverse complement strand
CAGATCGAGAAAACAGTGATTCATGTGACTACCATGCCAACCGAAGCGATCATTGAAAAGTGTCGGCAAAATTTGCGGGCCAATCTCTCCCCCCTTATCATCACCATGAGCGGTCGCGCGCCCGTGGCTCGCGGCATTGCGGAGATGGCGGGCGTGTCCGATAGGATTGACATCCTGGCCGCGGAGCAGTTTCTCGCCGCAAATCTTCATGAACTCAGCGCATTTCAGATAGCCGCACGCGAGGCCACCTTGCGCGAATTGATCCAGCGATACAATGAGCTGATTGATCAATACGAAACCGATCCCGGTTTAAAGATCCAATTAGGGTAACGCCCATGACCCCAGCCCGATTCGAACTCCCCGGCAATGCCAAGCAGGCGCACCAACGCCTGCTATCCCTCGCGCCTGACGCGGTCCTCATCGGCGGCGCAGTGCGCGATCTGCTGCTGGGCCGCGCCCTGCATGACCTCGACTACGTGGTCACCGGCGACGCATTGGACATCGGGCGCAGGCTGGCCGACGCCCTGGGCGCGGCTTATTATCCCCTGGATGAGGCCCGCCGCATCGCCCGCATTGTCTGGCAGAGCGAGGATGATGAGGGAGGCAGGTTGGTGGTGGACATCGCATCCCTCATTGGCGTCACCCTGCTCGAAGACATCCAGCGTCGGGATTTCACCCTCAACGCCATCGCCCTCCTCCCCTATGGCGATCTCTACGATCCGCTGGGCGGCGCGGCTGATCTGGAAAGCCGAGTGCTGCGCCCGTGCAGTCCCGACAGTCTGCTCAATGACCCGGTGCGCACCATCCGGGCCGTGCGTTTCATCCAAGAGTTCGATTTGAAGCCCGCGTCCGGCCTGGATTACCTTGTCTGGCACGCTGCGCCCTACCTCAAGTGCGTCAGTCCCGAGCGCCAACGGGACGAGTTTCTCAAGGTTTTGGCCCTGGCCCGGCCTCACCTGGCTGTGGAGCGCATGAGCGATTGGCGCATCGTGGACGTCATGCTGCCCGAGCTGATGGCGCTGCAAGGGGTGGAGCAGCCCCCGCCCCATCGCTTCGACGTATTTCAGCACACGATCCAAACCCTGCGCTGGACCGCCCGCCTGGATCGATGGTTGCGGGGAGAACGCCAAGCGCGCACAGGCATTGAATCCCGCATTCAGCAACGGCTCAGTCCCCACCGCGACGCGCTGCGCGCCTATCTCGAAACACCCCTGACCACGACGCGTCCGCGCTGGCTGTGGCTGCGGTTTGGGGCCATTGCCCACGATTGGGGCAAGGTCGCCGCGCTTCGGGAAGATGAGGATGGGCGCATCACCTTCTATCGCCATGAAGAGGAGAGCGAAGGGCTGGCCGCGGCGTGGATGAGCCGGTATCGCTGCGGTCGCCAGGAGATCACGTTTGTGCGACGGGTCTGCGCCGGTCATATGCGCCCCATGAGCCTGTTCGCTACCCGCACGCTCCCCTCCCGCCGAGCCCGCTTCCGCCTCTACCGGGATATGGGCGACGCCGCGCCCGCCATCATTCTCCTCTTCCTGGCCGATTTTCTGGGGGCTCGCGGGGAGGAGGTGGATGCGGCGGAGCTGGACGCGGCGCTAGAGCACGTTGCAGCCTGGTTGCAGCCCTTCCTGGAGGAACGCGACGCGCCGCCCGCGCCTCTGCTCAACGGGGAGGAGATTATCCAGCGCTTCCATCTCAAACCAGGCCCCGAGATCGGACGTCTGCTCAAGGCTTTGCAGGAGGCCCAGGCCGTGGGCGAGGTGCAGACCCGCGAGGAGGCCATCCGCTTCCTACAATCCCAACTCGCATCGGACGCCCCGACGCCTGATTAAACGACCACCCGACAAACCTTATGCCCAAGAAAGTCTACAAAGTCGGACGCGACCGCTTCGAAACCGATGAAGCCCGCCTGCAAAAGGCCCTGGAGCGCTATCACGAAGGCAAGGGGCTTATCGGCGGCGATCCCCGGCGACGCCCCCGTTGGATTCACCCCCTGCCGCCCGAGCCAGCCCACGCGTTCCGGATCATGCAATCCAGCCCCGAGCATCTAAACCGCCTGCGCACCTTCCTCGCGGCCGCGCCGCTGGAGGTGGAAATCGGCAGTGGGCCGGGGGATTTCATCCTCGATTGGGCGAAGAAGCATCCGGACCGGCATTTTTTGGCCTTCGAGGTGAAGTGGAAACTGATCCGGGATATGGTGAAACGCATGGAGGAGGAAGGCATTGAGAATCTGTGGGTCTCCGACGACGACGCCCGCTTCGACCTCCCCCGATTGCTTTCTCCCAACAGCGTCGAGGTCTTTCACATTCTCTTTCCCGATCCCTGGTGGAAACCCAAACACCAGCCCCGACGACTCTTCGTCCCGCCCTTCATCGATGTCCTGGCCTTGCTGTTGAAGCGGGGCGGCATCCTGCGCGCGGCCACCGACGTGCCCGGTTATGGCCAGGTCATGCAGGAGGTGGTGGAGGCGCATCCCGATTTTTTGCCCCACAATCCCGACCTGGCCGCCCGCTTCGCGGACGCCGCGCCCACCAGTCGCCAGGCTTTCTGCGATGAGATCGGGCGTCCCTACGACGTCTTCTACTTCCAGAAACGTTTCGATTCATCTCGTTCCCACCCCATCCCAAAGTAACATCCTGAGGCGATTCTCATGTCCCGACGAATCATCCACACCGACAACGCACCCGCGGCCGTGGGACCTTATTCCCAGGCGGTGCGCGTGGGCAACCTCGTCTATACGGCCGGACAGATCGGCATCGATCCCGCCACTGGCAAGCTGAAAGAGGGCCTGGAGGCCCAGACTCATCAGGTGATGGCCAATGTGCAGGCCGTGCTGGAGGCGGCCGGAACCAGCCTCGACGCGGTGGTCAAGACCACCATCTTCCTGGCCGACATGGAGGATTTCGCCCAGGTCAACGCCATCTACGGGGCTTTCTTCGCCGACGCGCCGCCCGCCCGCTCCACCGTGGCTGTGGCGGCCTTGCCCCTGGGCGCGCGCGTGGAGATCGAGGTTGTCGCCTGGGTGGAGGATTGAGGCTTGCTAGCCCAGCATCAGCCGCTCGATGCGATCCGCCATGCGCCGGGCGGTGAACTCCCTCCGGGCGACCTCCTGACCCGCGCGGCCGATGCGTCTCCGCAGATCCGCATCCTCCAGCAGCATCCGCACCCGCTGGGTTAGCAGCGTCTGATCCCCTACGGGTACGATAAACCCGGTCCTTCCGTCCTCAATCATGTCCTCTGCGCCCGCGGTGGCGGTGCGCACGACAGGCACGCCCATGTGCATGGCCTCGATGGCCACCAGGCCCAGGCCCTCATTGTCGGAGGGGAACAGGAAGACATCCATGGCCGCGAAGACCTCGGACACATGCTCCACCCAGCCCAAAAAGACCAGGCGTCCCCTCTCCTCCAGGGGGCGAGCCAACGCGTGCAAGCGGGCTTCGTAGCTGGCGGGCGCGCCCGCGGGCCGATGTCCGGCAATGAGGAATCGGACCTGAGGAAAGGCGTCGGCCAGGGCCAGCGCGGTGCGGATGACCATGTCGTGGCGTTTATTGGGGGCGAGGGAGGCCACCGCACCCACGACCAGCGTGTCGTCGTCCCATCCCAGCCGTCGTTTCAGCGCCTGACCCGATGCGTTGGGGTCGATGCGGTCTTCGGGAATGCCGTCGTGGATGACCGTGGCTTTGGGGGGATTTCCCAGGCGTCGGGCCACCGCCTGGGAGATGCAGATCACCCATTCTGAGAACGTGTAAGCGATGCGCTCGTTGACGGCCATGGGGCGTTCTCGGCGCAGATGCCACCACATGGGAACGCCCGCCATCTGGGCTGCGGGGCCGGCGATGATGGCGGCGCGGGTGCTGTTGGCGTGGATGCCGATGGCGCCTCGTTCTCGGGCCAGCCGGGCCAGGTCTCGGGCGTGAAGGGCCAGCGCCGGCGCGGCCAGGGCTTTGTACGCCTTGCCCAGTCTCCCCCTTTTCCCCTCCGCCCGTCGCCACATCCCGGCCGCGGGCAGGATCACCGTTTCAATGCCTGCTTCGCGAGCGCGCTGGGGCAAGACCCCCTCGCCTGGAGCCACGAACACGGGATGGATGCGCTCCAGGCGCTGCATGAGCCACACCAACACACGCGCCGCGCCATAAAAGCGGAAGTAATTGGATTCGTAGAACAGGACAGTGGGTTTGGGCATGGCAGGCTGCGGCGGGAGGGAAGGGGGGAAAGGGGCCTGGCGTCATTATAAGCTGAAATCTTGGTTGAGCAAACCGGGATTCTGCGTCTATCGTTCATTGCCTTCCGGCGCATGGGACGTTTGGCTCGATGCTGTAATTCATCGGTCACCTTTCCTCACAGCTTTCATCGCCCGCCCACCTACGCCGACATCCCTGCGCCTGTCACGCTCGGAGAGGTGCTGAGCCGCATCGAGGAGATGGAAGGGATGCTGTGGCAGTTCGCCCGAGGGCGATGGGGCGAACTGGTGCGGCGACGCTATGGCCYCCTGCGCCGCACCTATGGCTTCTTCGAAACCAGCGCCTTGCTCGCAGGCGAACACGTCCGCCGGTTCAACGCCACCAATCTTTGATAGAGCGGGGATCCATGAAACGCCCCGTGTCCCGGATGGCGAGGCTCGCGGGCGTCACCCTGGCACGAGCAAAGGGCTGGCCCGCGCGCAGCGCCGGCAACTCCCCCCGACCCGCCGCATCGAGGCGCTGATACAAGGCCACCAGGTCGGGGTCCACGCACACGTTCTCCAGATGCAACGTGTAGCCCCAAACGACGTTATCCTCTCGGGTATATTTCAGGGTGATGCGGTGACGCTCGGCGTAGAGGACCAGCGCCTCGTAGCCCTGCCCCAGATCGTAGCCAGAATCGGGCAGATAGATGAGCTCATCCGGCCGCATATCCACTGACATGAGGGTGACGGGCGGGTCTGCGATGGGCTCCCCGCGACGGTCCAACGTCCAATCCCACGCATACACCTGATGCACGGCCTCGATCCTGGGTTGGCGCGCGGGCGCGAAGAGGGTGCTGAGCAACGGCGCATTCGGATCGGTGGGGCCGTTGATCCAGATGTAGGCGGGGGGCGCGTTGGCGGTTGCATAGCCGCGCAGGGCCATGTTGAGGTCAGGGTGCTGAGCCGCGGGACGGTCGGCGGGGGGCGGTTCGACGGTCAGAGAGGCGTAGGTCGCGCCTGTGGCCGCGCATGATGATGCGGGTGCGGGCAGGGCCAAGGGCAGGAAGACGCGATAAGGCCCCTCCTCCTGCGCCTGGGCCGCCAGGGCGAAGCCCAGCAGGACGCTCAGAGCGAGCAGGAGCGCGGCGCGCGTGCGGGCGATGCGATGGCTCAAACGACGTTCTTCTCAGGATGGAGTTCTTGCGCCAGAAAGCGTTCATAGCGCAAGGGATCGATGTTCACGGTGACGGCTCGGCCATCCACGATCTCCTCGGCCATGAGCAGTCCGCACACCGGCCCATGCATGAATCCATGTCCGCTAAAGCCGGTGCAGGTGTAGAATCCATCTAGGGGCAGCTTGCCGATGATGGCTTGGTGATCGGGGGTGACTTCGTAGAGCCCGGCCCACTGAGTCAACAACTGAGCCTGCTCCAACAGAGGGAAGCGCTCAATGGCCTTCTCCAGATGATGGAAAGTCCAGTCCGAGTCAATCTCCTCCTTTTCGCCAGGCGTTTCATGGGGGTTGGACATCCCCGTGAGGATGCCGCCGCTCTCGTAGTGGAAATAGAGGCTTTGGGCGAAATCGATGATAAAAGGCATGTCGCGGGGGATGCCTAGGGGGCGGGTGACCACGATCTGCCGGCGAAGGGGGACGACCGGGAGATCGAAGTCGGCGGTGGCGGCCAGCTTGCCCGACCACGGCCCCGCGGTGAGTAACGTGACACCCGCCTCGATGCGCTGGCCGTCCTCGGTCTCCACGCCGATGATGCGGTCGCCCTGGCGCAGGATGCGGCGCACGGGCGTATGGGTGCGGATATCTGCGCCCACACGGCGGGCTTGCTTCGCGTAGCCCTGAACGATGGAATTGGGATCCGCCAACCCATCCCGATGATAATTCGTGCCGCCGATGATGGCAGGCGCCGCATCCAAATTAATCAGAGGCGCGCGGCGGGCGATCTCATCCCGATCCAGGATCTCCGTCTCAATGCCCAGGCTCCGTTGCAATGTCACATTGCGTCGGAAATCATCCATCTGTTCTTCAGAGCTGAGGAGGAAGAGATAGCCCACGAAATGGAGGTCGATGTCCTGCTCCATTTCGTCGGGGAAGCGCTCCATCATTTGGATGCTGAGGGTGGAGAGGCGGATGTTGACCTCGGTGGAGAATTGATGACGGATGCCGCCCGCGCATTTGCCCGTGGCGCCCTGGCCCAGGAAGGGCTGTTTCTCAAGCAGGAGGATGCGTCCGGCTTTGCGTCGGGCGAGGTGATAAGCGGCGCTGACGCCCATGACGCCCCCGCCGATGATGAGAATGTCTGTGGTATTGGGAAGTTTGCTCCTGGTCATGATGAGTTGTTCGTTCCGAAAATGATGAATTGGGAAACACAGATGATGCTGATGGACTGAATACGAATTTTT
>DUEQ01000557.1 GCA_011192085.1 Caldilineae bacterium | reverse complement strand
TAGCCATTGACAACGCCCCTCCTCCGAGGCTCTCATGTCCGTCATCCATTCCAATATCATCCACAACGGTCAAATCGTCCCCAAAGAGCAAGCCTGTTTTCCGGTGTACACCCCCGCGCTGGTGGGCGCGCTGGGCGTCTATGAGACCATTCTCGTCAAGCAAGGGCGCTATGTGGCCCTGGAGGAGCATCTGACGCGGCTGCTCCAGTCGGCCGCGGGCGCCCAGCTGCGCTTGCAGCCCGATCTAGCCACATTGACTGCATGGGCGCGGCGAATCGTCGAGGTCAACGCGCCCGACGGCCTGGTGCGGGTGCTGGTCATGGACCTGGACAACGGCTTTGCAGACGTTTTCTTGTACGAGATGTCCTACGTCGCGCCCTCGCCCGAGGAATACGCCCAGGGCGTGCCCGTCATCCTCTATCACGGCGAACGGGCCATGCCCCTGATCAAATCCTTCAACACCCTGGTGCTCGGTCTGGCCCGCAAAGCGGCCCAGGCCGCGGGCGTGCACGATGCTTTGCTGGTGGACCGCAACGGCTACGTGACCGAGGGATCCAACTGCAACGTGTTCATCGTACAAGATGGCGTGCTGGCGGCGCCGCCCCTGGGCGCAGTGCTGGAGGGTACGGTCATGCGGCGAGTGCTGAGCCTGGCCCGCGACCTGAGCATCCCCTTCCAACGCCGCAACCTCCCCGCGGCCGATATTCCCCGCTGGGGGGAAGCGTTTCTGACCTCGACCCGGCGGGGCGTGTTGCCCATCCGCCGCGTGGGCGATATCGAGATCGGCCCGCCCGGCCCCATCACCCGCCAGCTTATGGCAGCCTATCGAACGTGGGAGGAGGAGGCGCTTCGTTCATGATCATCGACCTCGACATCCGCATCGCCAAAACCGCCAAGGGGTATCGCGTCACCGCCCAGACGCCTGAAGGCGCCCTGGCCGAGGCGACGCTGGATGAGGACGCACTCTTCGCACCTGAATTTCAAGACAAGCTGACCCAGGTGCGGGAGGAGCCCTTCACCACAGACCAGACCCTCTTCCAGGAGATCGGCGACACCCTCTTTCGGGCGCTCTTTCGCGACCAGGTGCAGGATCTGTTCTTCGCGCTCTATTCGCAGCGCGTCCAGGGGGATGAGGCCGCGAGCCTGCGCCTGCGCCTGAATGTGCATCATGATGCGCTGGCGCTGGCCGCGCTACCCTGGGAGTTCATGCGGCATGGGGATGTGTTCCTCGCCACCCAGATCAACACCTTGCTCACCCGCCAGCTCCTCAACCTGGAGTATGGCGATATCGAAAGCCTCCAGGTGCAGGGCGCGCCCCAAATCCTCATCGTGGTCCCCGAAGTCAACAATCTGGATACAGAGAAGGAGCTGAAAGCCATCACCCAGGCCCTAGACGCAGCGCAAATACCCTATCACGCGCTCACAGGCCGGATCACTCGTCAAACCCTGGACGATGCGCTGGCCCAGAAGCCCTACGCCATCCTGCATTTCATCGGGCATGGCGTGGTGGAGGAGGACGCAGATGGGACCATGCACGGCAAGCTGCGCCTCAACGCGGCAGGGGAGGGCCAGCCGCCGGGTGAGGATGAGGACTGGATCACCGAAATCGAGCTGCAAAGCCTGCTGGGCAATCACAAAAGCCTGAAGCTGGCGGTGCTCAATGGCTGCGAGGTGGGCGAGGTGAACTCGCGCCCCGAGGGAGAGGGCTTTTGGGGCGTGGTTCCAGCCCTGCTGCGGGCGGGCGTGCCCGCGGTGGTGGCCATGCAGTATCCCATCCGCGACGATGTAGCCATTCAGTTCGCGGAGACCTTCTACCGGCGATTGTGCACGGGCCAGTGGGTCGGGCGGGTGGATTTCGCGGTAACCCTGGCCCGCAACGCCTGCTTCCTGGCCTTCCCTGACGACCGCGGCTTCGCCACGCCCGTGCTCTATCTCCGCTCCAAAGATGGCGTCATCTTCGACATCGCCTCCGCCGATCAGCCCTCCAGCGCCGCGGACCTGCCCTGCCCCGATGCGCCCAAACCGCCTCAGCGCCTGCTCCATCGCTATCGCAACGCCAACGCAGCCACCCTCCTCGACCGCTACCGCCTGCTAGAAGGACGCCTGCAACGCATCCTTCGCCAGATCGACGGACTGGCAGAGGACGCGACCGGCCCAGATGCGTGGCGCGCACGACGCTACAAGCGCAATCGGGACAAGCTGGAGCGGGAATTGGATGAGATGGCCGATGTGCTGCGCTGGCGCGCGTTCGAGGCGTGCCAGGAGCTGGGGGAATTGCGATCGCGGCTGGCGGAGAAGGAGGCGGAACGAAACGCGCTGGAAGACGCGGGCGAATATGTCTCCTACGACCTGAAAAACGCTATCTTCACCCTGCACGAACGCATTCTGGCCCTGGAAGATGTGATCGAGGAGATGAATGCGCTGATGGAGGGGGCGGGGTAAAGACGTCCTTTCGCGCCGTCGTCTCCTTCGTGGCTCGCAACCAGGTAGGTTCGCACTCACTTTCGAAGCAGATTCTCCACGATGGTGGCCGTGGCCATGCCATGCCCGATGCACATCACCTGGAGGCCATAACGCCCGCCCATCTGCGCCAGCTCGTGCACCAAGGTGGTCATGATACGGGCTCCGCTGGCTCCCAGAGGATGTCCCAGCGCGATGGCGCCCCCGCGCGGGTTCACTTTGGCCGGGTCCGGCTGGATCGCCGTCATCCAGGCTAGCGCCACCGACGCGAAGGCCTCATTCACCTCGAACACGTCGATTTCATCCACGGTCAGCCCCGCGCGGGCCAGCACCTTGCGCGTGGCGGGGATCACCCCCGCGAGCATCAGGATGGGATCATCCCCCACGACGACGCGGGCCACGACGCGGGCCATGGGCTCCCGATTGTAGCGCTTCAGCGCCGCCTCGGACATGAGCGTCAGCGCGGCCGCGCCATCGCTGATCTGACTGCTATTGCCCGCGGTGATCACGCCATCCTCCTTGAAAGCGGGTTTTAGAGCCAACATCTTCTCCAGACTGGTATCAAAGCGGATGCCCTCGTCGATGGCGACCACGCGCGAACCTCCATCGATGGGAACCTCCACCGGGATGATCTCTGCGTCGAACAGGCCCTCGCGGGTGGCCCGAGCCGCGCGCTGATGGCTCTCGAACCCGAATTCATCCAGCATCATGCGCGTCAGACCCCATTTCTCCGCGATAAGCTCGGCGGAGATGCCCTGGTGCACGAGCTGATAGGGAAAATCCTCGGGCCAGGTCTGGGGATAGTCGGACATCATGGGAACGCGGGTCATGTGCTCCACGCCACCCGCCACGACGACATCCATATCACCCGCCATGATGGCCTGGGCCGCGAAATGCACCGCCTGCTGACTGGACCCACACATGCGATTGATGGTGACGCCAGGCACGGTGACGGGAAAGCGGGCGTTGAGCGCGGTGAGTCGGGCGATGTTCGCCCCCTGCTCGCCCATGGGCGTGACGCAACCCAAGATGACGTCATCCACATCCGCGGGCTCAACGCCCGCGCGGGCCGCAGCTTCCTTCACGGCAATGGTGGACAGGGTGAGGGGCAGAACGTCGCTGAACATGCCGCGGCGGCGTCCAGTGGGCGTGCGCGCGGCGGAAACGATATAGGCGTCTTTCATGTTCCATCCTCCGGTTCTTGCAATGGCATGCCGAAAACGGGGCGGAGTCGCAGGTTCATTTTCGTCACTGAACATTGTAACACATACAATAAATGTTCCACACGCCCATATCGACCTTGGCCCTCCGCACCCCCCTGAGGTATACTCTCAGCGACACATCGCCACCCACTCCGTAAACGCTATCGAGGTCTGCTCATGAGTCTATCCCCCGAACTGCTGGAAATCTTACGCTGCCCCGCCTGCGTCCAGGAAAAGGAGGACGCTGGTCATCTCGATCTGGTCAAGGATGTCTGGCTGGTGTGCCAGACCTGCGGCCGCAAATATCCCCTTCGGCATGAAATACCGGTGATGCTCATCGAGGAGGGCGATCGCTGGCGAAACGCGCCCGTGGATTCCCTACCCGACACGCCACCCGAACCTGTGGTTTAGAGCCTGTCATGAACTTGCTTGCCGTYCCATGGTGATTTTCGCGCCGAGCGCCTTCKAAACYCCGCGGACGTTTGACGCTTTACGCTTGACGCTCTGGCATTTCAAACACACCTTTCTCAAACCTGACATCGYGCTTTGTTGACATACCTTAGCAGTTACCTTGTCACGTCSTGACGCCATGGCAGGACCAGGGCCGGATCGCCCAACAACAAAAAGGTGTTGATGACATCCCGCTGGTCGTCGAGTTCGGGATGGAGCGAGCGGGCCGCGTTCATGAACGCCTCGCCGATGGTGGGCTGATCGAACAACGTTTCTCCAAACAGCGCATCGGCCATGACCCCTTGGACGTTGGGGAAGGTTTGGCCGGTGGGGAAGAGGCCCGCCACCGCGCCCTTATCCGGCGTGATCAACAGCATCTCGCCCAGAGAACGCTGGCTGGGGTGCTGGAAATAGCCATTGAGACAGGCCCAAACCAGAAACACGCCCAACCGTCCCTCCTGATGGAGTTCGAGCACATCCTCATTCTTGAGGATCTCCTCCTGGGCCCAGATATCAATGGCCCCATGCCCCATGTAGCTAACCAGCCCCCGACCCTGATTTAGCCTCGCCAACAAGTCCCCGCGCGTATCCTGGTTAGGGTCGATGACCAGGTTTTCGGTGACCAAGGGGGCGGGGATCATGGCGATGAGGTCCTGGTTGAACTGGTTGAAATAGGGATCGTCGTTGTCCGCCACAAAGAGCATCCGATCGATCCACGCCCCCGCTGGCCGGCCACTCTCAAAAGCGAGGGTCTTTTTCACCATGACCTGGACCTCCTCAGGCGTTTGCGCGGGGAAGCGCCCAATGGCCAGATCCTGCCAGCCGTCGCCATCGATGTCGGCCATAGCGTTGTCGCTGATGGTCTCTCCTAGCTCGATGGTGGCGACGAACGCACCTGGCACGAGATTCTTGAAAGGGGCGTCCAGATAGTTCAGAGGATCGTAACTGGCGTCCCCCGCCAGGAGGACGAAGCGAGGGGGGGGCGCGGGCCAGGTCGCCACGGCCCAGCGCAGGAAATCGGTGATGGCGTCGGGGGATTGCATGCCCCTGTTGAAGCGTTGATAGATCTGGTCGGTGGTGACCACCACGGTGCGCAACCCCTGCTCCCAGCGATACGCAGCCAGCGGCTGGATGGCCTCCGCTAGGCTGGGATGGGCGATGATGATGTAGTCTGCGCCCCCTTCGGGCGCGGTGAGGGGCGGCGGCGCGAGCGCGAGGGCGTCCAGCTTCGACATCCCTTTGGCCGACGTCGCCAGAAGACGATGCGGGCCTGGCTCCGTCACTCGAAAAGCGATGACGCCTTGCTTTGGGGCCCAGCCCTCGCCCAGGCGTCTGGGCCGGGTCGGGTCGCTCACCTCCCACACCTCGACATCCGCTTCACCAAAGCCCGCCATCGCTATCTCCCGGGCGTCAGTTTCAAACAACAGGCGTTCATCCTCTGCCCGAGCCGCGCGCGCATACGCGATCTCAGCCCAATCGAGATAGACCAGGTCCGCGGGCGCGCCAGTGTCGCCCGGCGCAGTGATGACGAGCGCGTTGTCGCCGTCGTGAAGCGCGCCCGCCGGGATGGGCAGCTCGATCTCATGCGGGCCGTTGCCATCCCACGCGTTCTCGCCCAACGCCTGACCATTCAACGTAAAAACCAGGCGGTGGTCGATATCGCCGGGCGCGGCCGTGGCGGCCCACACTCGCACGCGCAAGCGACCGCCCCCCGCGGGCGCGGGCGTGTCGATGAACGTGGCGATCTCGCCAGGAGCGAAGAGACGCGGCCCCAGCCAGGGATCGCCATCCCGCACCTGGGCCAGATAGGTCCTATTCTCCTCCACCCGCACCGTGGCAGTGAACGTCGTGAGGGGCGCGTCCGCAAGGCGTTCAGCCGCGGCCTGCGCCAGTGCGGCCCCATCGGGCGGGCCATCCTCGGCCCGAAGGATGAACGCAGCCCGATCATCGAAGCGAGTGGGCGTCACCTGAGCGAAGAAGCGAAGGCGAGCGTCGTCCCCCTCGCCGACGCGCTGATAGGGGATCTCCTGATCCCCCCGCCACAGGGTGATGCGTTTCCCCTCAAACTTCTGAACATCCCAGCCAAACGCCTTCAAATCCCGGATCGCGATCTCGACCAGGCCCGTTTCGCGCACGTGGATGACGAGATCGGGCGGGGGGGCGGTGCTGGCCGTGCGATGACCACACGCGGCCAGGGCCAGGACGAGGATGGGAAACAGAGGGATGAGGAGTCGGCGGGCCATGGGTGGGCGTGTGAGCGCGGAGGTGCTCAGGCTCGCATCAGCGCAGCGTGCGCAGGGCGAGGATTCCGAGGATGGCCGCACCCGCCAGGGAAGCGAGGCCGATGGTCAGCAGCAGCGTGGCGTTGTCGCGGTCCGCGGCGGGCGGACGCGAGCCAGAGGGCGTGGGGAAGCGAATGGGCGTGGGCGTGGGCTGAGCGGGCGCGGGGGAGGCGGCGGCCTCGGGAGACGGCGTGACTGTCGCCGCGGGCGTCATCTCGC
Organism: Caldilineae bacterium; assembly: GCA_011192085.1. Taxonomy (GTDB): domain Bacteria; phylum Chloroflexota; class Anaerolineae; order J102; family J102; genus M2005. The sequence continues at coordinate 172 of DUEQ01000557.1, read as the reverse complement.
CGGGCGCGGCCGTGGGCTGGATGACCAGCGAGGTGGGCGTGGGGATGGCGGCGGAGGTGGATGTGGGCGGCGCGAGGGTGGACGTAGGAGGCGCAGCCGTGGGCGTGGACGTGGCGGCGGGCCGCGGCGTGGTCGTGGGTCTGGGCGTCCACGTGGGGGTGAAAGTGGGTGA
>DUEQ01000556.1 GCA_011192085.1 Caldilineae bacterium | reverse complement strand
GTCCTTCGCCGCCTTCGACCCGCTGACGGCCGCGTTGGGCCTGCGCGACACCCGCATCGCGGCCCGGTTCGGCTCCATGCTGGCTTTGCGGCAGGCTGGACTGCCCGGCCCCCTGCTGCGGGTCGACGCGCCCGAACGCATCGTGCAGGGCCGCACCGGCGTGGTCCGGGTCATCATGGCTGCACCCTTCCCCCCGGCGGGGCGGTTTCAAGGAAGGGCGCTGGCGTTCATCGGCGCGGGCAGCGATGCGCGCGGCTATCACTACGTCGCGCTGATGCCAACGGGCGCGCTGGATAAGCCGGGAGAAAAGCCCCTGCGCCTGCGGCTGGGGAACGCGGTCTGGGAGCAGCCCGTGGCCATCCTGGCGGGCGACTACGCTACCCAGCACATCGTGCTGCCTCCCAGCAAGGCTGAGATCCTCGCGCCCGACAAATTGAAGGCGGAGCGGGAGCGCCTGGCCGCGCTGTGGAGCCGAGTCTCGGGGCCGCCCCGCTGGGACGCGCCCTTCCGCTTTCCCATCGCCGAGGGCTTCCCCCGCACCTCGCCCTATGGCACGCGGCGCAGCTACAACGGCGGGCCGGTGTCCTCCTTCCACGCGGGTTCCGACTGGGGCGCGCCCGAGGGCACGCCCATCCTCGCGCCCGCGCCGGGCGTGGTCGTTCTGGCGGAGACGCTCTTCGTGCGGGGCGGCGCGGTGATTGTCGATCATGGCGCGGGGGTGTATTCCAACTTCTGGCACCTGTCACGCATCGATGTGCAGCCGGGGGATGTGGTGGCCGCGGGGGATCCCCTGGGTCTGGTAGGGAATACGGGCCTCTCCACGGGCGCGCACCTGCACTGGGAGGTGCGCGTCAACGGCGTGGCGGTGGACCCCATGCAGTGGACGGAAATGCGGCTGGGCGGACGGGACTAACATGGACGATGGGCCATGAGGCGGCCTGGACATGCTCGTCCATGCCCATCTCCCTGCCCAGCCATCTATTCGGACGGCCGTTCCGCCAGCCGCTCCGCATCCTTCATCGCCCCAATCACAATCAACTCATCCCCTGGCTGAATGCGGAAGGATGCGGGGGGGTTGATGACCATGTCATCCTCGCGGCGCACCGCGATCACCGTCAATCCGTACGCCTGGCGCAGATCCGCTTCGGCCAGGGTCTGACCAACATAACGCTTGGGCGCGAGCATCTCCACGATGCTGAATTCGGGGCTCACCTCCAGATAATTGATGAAACCCAGGCCTGAGAGGCGGCGTCCCAACCGCACGCCCGCCTCATGCTCAGGGAGAATCACTTCATCCGCGCCGACCTGTATCAGGATATCCTTTTGCGTGCGGGTGCGCGCTTTGGCGATGATGTGAGGCACGCCCAACTTCTTCAGCGAGACCGTGGTGAGCAGGTTGGCTTCGAAATCGGTGCCGATGCACACCACCGCGGTGTCAAACTGCTCCGCGCCGATCTCCCGCAGCGCTTCGATCTTCGTGCTGTCCAGTTGCACCACATGGGGGATCTCGGACGCGCGCATCTCCACCAGGCTGTAATCTTTATCCACGGCCAGCACATCATGCCCGGTTTCCACCAGGGTGCGGGCCACGCCCGCGCCGAAGCGGCCCAGCCCAATGACCAAAAATTCCCGCTCGTGGCGGTTGCGCAAGAGATTAATGGAAGGACGGAAGCGTCGGCGTGCGTCTGGCATGACTTCACCCCATGGCGATCTTTTCGGTGGGATAGCGGACATAGGTGGGGCGCTCTCGCTGCGCCAGCATAACCACCAGGGTTAGCGGGCCCAGCCGCCCCCAAAACATGGTGAAGGCGATGAGCAAGCGGCCAAAGGAATCGAGCTGGCTGGTGAGGCCCAGAGAATAGCCTGTGTTGGAGAAGGCGCTGACCACCTCGAACACGACGTCGAGGAAATCGCCCTGGGTGCTGGCCAAAAGCAATAGCGAGACCACCAGCACCAGCAGAATGGACACCATCATGATGGCCGTGGCCTTGGCAATGGTCTCCAGGGGCAGGGTGCGGCCAAAGGCCACGGCATGGGGATTGCCCCGCACAGTGGAGTAGACGGTGACAGCCAGCACGGCGATGGTGCTCAACGTGACGCCGCCAGCCATGGATGCAGGCGCGCCTCCAATGAACATGGAGATCAGGATGGTGAGGATGCTCGCTTCGCCCAACTCGTGCAGAGGAATGATGGTGAGCCCCGCGGTGCGGGCGGAGACCACGGAGAACAGCGCTTTCCAGAAGCGTTCGCGCCAGCTCATGTCCACAAAGGTCGTGCCCTCGAAGATGGGGTCCATGAGCACGATCAAGACGCCTGCCAGATAGAGGAAGCCTGTGAGCAGCAAGGTCAATCGGGTGTGCAGGCTCAGGCGTCGGTCCCAATAATAGGTGAGCGCATCCACGCCCACCAGGATGCCCAGCCCGCCGATGATGATCAGGAGCATCATCACCGTGAGCGTGTAGCCGTCCGCGTCGTAGCCAAACAGGTTTTGCCCCGTGCCCGCGAACAGATCGAAACCGGCGTTGCAGAAGGCGCTGACCGAGTGAAACAGGGCCAGGTAGAAAGCCTGTAAGTTGGGCATGGTCGCGCGCCAACGCAGCCACAGCGCCAACGCGCCGATAAACTGAATGCCGATGCTGAAACCCATCAGCGTCAGGGTGAAGGGCACGACGCGAAAGGTCTCGAAGATGCCCAGGGTGTCGCGCAAGATCTGGCGGCCTGCAAACGTGACCTGGCGGCCAATGAGTGCGAACAGCACCACCGAAAAGGCGATGAACCCCGCGCCGCCGACCTCCATCAACCCCAGCACCACGAACTGCCCGAACAGCGAGAGGTCCAGTGCGGGTGTGATGACCACCAGCCCAGTGACTGTCGTGGCGCTGGTGCTGATGAAAAATGCCTCGCCCCAGGTCAGGGGCTGGCTCCCCGCGGCTGCAAAGGGCAGACGCAGCAACACCGTCCCCAACGCGATGATAGCCCCAAACCCGATCACCAGGATCATCGCCTGCTGTCGGGCCAGGGGGCTGTACTGCGCGAGCTCAGAGGAGCGATGGGTGGACATGAGAATCGACACTCAGTACACTTGGAGGATACCATGAAACGATAAAAAACAGAAAACGGGGGATAAGCGTTCAAAGGGGGCGCTGGGGTTCTCCCATGGTTTATGCTAAACTTATGCGCATGGCTCGCCGCCCACCCCTCCCTCTCATCCAATCACCCCGCTTCAAGAAGGCATTGGCAGCATGGTTTCATTGAAAACGCGTCTTTTCCCGGTTGCAGTCATCATTGGCTTGCTTCTCATCGCCATCCCGGCGGTCATCGATGCGCAAGGGCTGCAACCCCTTTCCGCTGCCCAGGGCGATCTGGTGTGTGAGGTGAATTACGTGAACCGCAACGATTGGGGCAGCGGGGCCACCATCGACATCACCATCACCAACCAGGGGGACGCGGCTATCGAGGGCTGGACCCTGCGCTGGACCTTCCCAGGCAACCAGCAGATCGCCAATGGCTGGAGCGCGACCTATGCCCAGAGGGGGGCGGACGTCAGCGCCGTCAACTTGAGTCTGAAGAATGAGCCCCACGGCGCGGCCACATGGGGGACGGGCAATCTCGCCACCGATCGGAATCTGGCCGCGGATACGCCGATCTCATGGATCGTATGCACGTCTATCTTACCTCCATTGGCTGTCGCTTGAACGAGGCGGAGGTCGCGACCTGGGCCCGACAGTTTCAGTTGGCCGGGCATCAGGTGGCGACCCACCCGCGAGATGCGCACGTCATTATCTTCAACACCTGTGCGGTGACCGCGGAGGCCGCGCGCAAATCCCGCCAGTTTGTCAAACGCCTGCACCGCCAGAACCCCAACGCCCGGCTCATCGTCACCGGTTGCTACGCATCCCTGGAACCCGCGCGCGTGGCCGAGCTCATGGGCGTGGATCGGGTGGTGAGCAACGCGGAAAAGGATGATCTGGTAGCCCTGGTCGTGGAGGAGATGGCCGCGCCCGCCATGCCCCGGCTGGCGCTGGAGCCGGAATCGCTCTATGTGTATCCGGGCAGCCGCACCCGCGCCTTCGTCAAGGTGCAGGATGGCTGCCGCAATCGCTGCACCTTCTGCATCGTCACCTTGGCCCGAGGCGAGGAGCGCAGCCGCACCATCGTCGAGGTGGTGGATGAGATCCGGGCGCTGCACGCAGCCGGATATCAAGAAGCGGTCATCACCGGCGTGCACCTGGGCGGCTATGGCAAGGATCTGGGCGAAGACCTCGTCTCCCTCGTGCGCGCCATTCTGGCCGACACCGACATCCCGCGCCTGCGACTCTCCTCCCTGGAGCCGTGGGACCTGCCCCAGGGCTTCTTCCATCTCTGGTCGAATCCCCGGTTGATGCCGCATCTGCACCTGCCCTTGCAAAGTGGCAGCGACCGCATCCTGCGGCGCATGGCCCGACGCACCACCACGGCCCAATACGCGGCCCTCATCGCTCAGGCCCGGGACGCCATTCCCGATTTCAATCTCACCACCGATCTGATCGTGGGCTTTCCTGGGGAAAGCGACGACGATTGGGCGCAGACGGTCTCGTTTGTGCAGGAGATTGGCTTCGGACACATGCACATCTTCACCTATTCGCCCCGCGCGGGCACAGCCGCGGCCCGCATGCCTCATCAGGTTCCCGGTGATGTGAAACGGGCTCGCAGCCGGGAGATGCACGCCATTGCCGCCCGCATGAAGGCCGACACCCTGGCCCGCTACGCGGGCCGCACTCTGTCCGTGTTGTGGGAGGGCCCGGGCGAGAGGCTGGCGTCGGACGAGGTGCGCTGGTCGGGCTACACGCCCAACTACCTGCGGGTGGACGCCATCCAACCGCCCCATCTCGACCTGGATAACCGCATTCTCCCCGCCCGACATCTCACCCCCGCGGGCGATCCCCCCGATCGGTTGATGGGGGAGCCCCTTATGCCCGCGGCGACGCCAGCCGCGGGCGGATCTCGCACTTTCGACGCCGACGGACAACGCCATCATGTTGGGTAGCAACGACTAAGGCGGCCCAGCCATCAATCCACATCGTCCATCGTCTATTCCCAATCCTGGAGGCAACCCATGACCGATTGCATCTTCTGCAAGATCGTCCAAGGCGACATCCCATCCCAGATCGTCTACAACGGCGCCAACGTCACCGCGTTTCGCGACATCAACCCCGCCGCGCCTGTCCACATCCTCATCGTGCCCAATCGTCACATCGATCACATCCGCGATCCCCGGGCCTTCGAGGATGATGTGCTGAAGGAGATGTTCCAGGTCGCCAATCAGGTGGCGGAGATGGAGGGCATCGCGGAGTCGGGCTATCGGCTGCTGTTCAATTACGGTCCCGATGCGAACCTGGTGGTTCCCCACTTGCATCTCCATCTGCTGGGGGGGCGCCCTCTCGGGCCCATGATCGCGCGCAGCTAACCCGCGCGGATCCTCGCCCCAACCGCCCGACCGCCCGCGCGGCCAGAGGCCAACTGGCCGCGCGGGCGTTACTTTCTTAAGATGTGAACGCGCGTGATCTTGGGCCCCTCCAGCGCCGCCACCTCCAGCCGAAAATCGCCCACATCCACGGTTTCCCCCACCTCGGGGATGCGACGCAGCCGGTAGAGGATGAGGCCCGCCAGGGTTTCGTAAGCGTCGTCCTCGGGCAGATCGATATCCAGGAGTTCGTTCACCTCGTCCACCCGCAACAACGCATCCACTTCCACCGCCGAGGGGCTCACGCGTTGAAAGGGAGGATAGTGAACCCACTCGTCCGACATGGCCCCAACGATCTCCTCCACCAGCTCCTCACGAGTGACCAGGCCCGCGGTGCCCCCGTACTCATCGATGACAATGGCCAACCCGATGCCTTTGGAGCGCATTTCCTCGAACAGATCATCGATGTGTCGCGATTCGGGGGCCATGAGCGGCTCCTGAACGATGGGGAGCTCGCCCACAGGTGCGTCCATCAATTCAGGGTCTTCTACCAGCAGCGCCACCAGATCCTTGATGGCGATGACGCCCACGATGTGGTCGAGGTCTTTTTCGTAGATGGGAAAGCGCGAGTGGCGATGCCTCTTGAAGATCTCCATCAATTCGCGGACCTTCTGATGACGTTCCACGCCGATGATCTCGGTGCGGGGGACCATGACCTCGCGCACGACCCGCTCGCCGAAATCGAACACCCGCTCCAGCATCTCCCGGGCGTCCTCTTCGATAACGCCCTTGGCGCTCTGTTTCAGCATGAGCCTCAACTCCTCGATGGTCGCTACCGTGCCGTGGCCGATGTCCACATCCTTCACTCCAAACAGGCGTAGCATGAGGCCCGTACTCGCATCCACCACCCACACGAAAGGCGCGGTGAGACGGGAAAACAGCCACATTGGATAAATGAACATCTGAGCCACGCGTTCCGGCGCCCGTAGTACGAGCATTTTGGGCGTTAATTCCCCAAACACCATGAGGAAGTACGATAGCAGGACGAGAGCCAGCAAACCCGCCAGAGCAGTGGCCACGATGGGACCGAAAAACGCCCCCAGAGCGGGTTTAAGCAGAGGCTCCAATAATGCCAGTAATGGCTCTTCCGCCACAATACCCAACAAGATGCCCGCTGCCGTAATGCCCAATTGCACCGCGGCGATGGCTTTATCGGGATCTTCCAACATCGTCAACACTCGCCTCGCGGCATGACTGCCCTGGGTCGCGGCTTGTTGTAATCGCACCCGGCTAGAAGCCAGAAGCGCGTATTCCACCGCTACGAAAAAACCATTGACGGCGATGATCAATAAACCAGCGATGAGGGGAATCCAGAGATTCACTTGATGGACG
>DUEQ01000555.1 GCA_011192085.1 Caldilineae bacterium | reverse complement strand
TCTTCCATGACTACAGCAGAAGGCACCATCGAACAACGCGTGATTGAGATCATTGTGGATCAGCTTGGCGTGGAACCGGATGAGGTCACCATGGACTCCCGCTTCCGCGAGGACCTCGAAGCTGACAGCCTCGACCTGGTGGAGCTGATGATGGCGTTCGAGGAGGAGTTTGGCGGTGAGATCTCCGATGAAGACGCCATGAAGATTCAGACCGTGGGCGAGGCCGTGGTTTTGCTCAAAGAAAAAGGCGCCGAATAATCACGCACAGTCTCTCTTGTCCGAACACCGAGCGGGAATCTCCGGCTCGGTGTTTTGGTTTGTGGTGATGAAGCATGAACGAGATGGTCACAGGGCTGATTCTGGCGGGCGGGGCCAGCAGCCGCATGGGCCGCAATAAGGCCCTCATCGAACTGGATGGCGAGCCGCTGGCCGGCCGCGTCGCGGCCGCGCTTGAACCTGTCAGCGATGAACGACTCATCGTCGCCAACGACCCCGCGCCCTACCGCTTTCTCGGCCTCCCCGTCGTCCCCGACATCGAGCCTGGCTATGGCCCCCTTATGGGGCTCTATTCGGGCCTGAAAGCGGCCTCAGGCGAGCTGGCCCTGCTGGTCGCGGTGGATATGCCCTTCCTCTCGCCCGACTTCCTTCGCTATCTCCTCTCCCTGGCGCCTGGCTACGACGTCGTCATCCCCGAGGCCCAGGGGCGGCTGCATCCCCTCTGTGCGGTCTACCGTCGGGCGACCTGTTTGCCCCCTATCCAGGCGGCCATCGCCCGCGGCCAACGCCGTCTCATCACTTTCCATCCCCAGGTGCGGGTGCGCCGCGTGCCCGAGGAGGCATTGCGGCGGGCGTTCCCCGACCTGCGGGCGTTGATCAACGTGAACACGTTGGAAGAGCTGGACGAAGCGCGCAAACTCCTTTTCGGGGAGAACGCAGATGACGCTGGTTGAAACGGATTGACGCAGAGGAGAAAAATCAGGAAACCGGGAAATCAGCAGACTAGGCGACCGAACGACCAGATGACCAAGCGACTGTCCAATGCCCGAACGCAATTTCTTCGAAAAAGTCTGGCTCATCACCATGCAGATCCCGCGAGGGCGAGTGACCTGGTATGGGGCCATCGCGGAGATGCTGGACGCGCCTCGCGCGAATCGCACCGTGGGCTGGGCCCTGAACGCGCTGACGCCCGAACAATCGCAGCACATTCCCTGGCAGCGAGTGATCAACAAGGCGGGCCGCTGCTCCATCCGCAACTCGGAACAGACGCCCGACGATCAACAAGCCCTGCTGGAAGCGGAGGGCGTTGAATTCGATGCGCGGGGCTATACCGATTTCAAACGATTCGGTTGGGATGGCCTGACGCCGGACGAAGTGCGGGAGCTGCTGGCCTGGGCCAGATTGCCTTGGGAGCGCGGATGAGCGGGGCTGAGGAGATCGTTGCGCAGATCGGACAAGCCAGCGCGATTTGAGATTGCATCAATTTTAGTCGGTGGCATTCCAGACAATTGGCGCTCCGGACTCACTTCTGGGAATTTACCTCTGGGAGGTGGCGATGGCATTCGGGTCAAAGGAGTGTTTTTTCGCCACCTCCCGGAGGCAATGCTTGACAAATTCGCCCTTTTCATTCATTATTGCTTTGCAAGCATAGCGTTTCCATACATGCTCTCTCCTCCTGTTCGCTCTCACCCCGCATTCCCCCCACATCCCCCGATGTGCGGTCCGCAGCAGGATGGTTTCCATGTCCCCCGACAGCATCACAGCATCCTCCCGTTCCCCCTATGCATCTTTGCTCGATGTGTTGCGTCGCCGTCTCGGCGCAGGCTTCGTTGGCCGCGCCCCCTACATCGAGCGTTTCCGACATCACCTGACGCTGCCCCTCGATGATCCCCAGCGTCAGTTTATCTTCCTCATCTCAGGGGAGCCAGGCGTGGGCAAAACCTGGCTCATGGCCCGCTTGCAGCGCCTCGCCCAGGTCGAATTGGGAGCATGCGGGCTTTGGGGTGACAGCCATGCAGAAGACCCCCTGGCCGTGATGGTGCATCTCGCCCATCAATTGGCCCAGGCGGGCGTGGCCATGCCCACATTCACACCCGCATACAATGCCTATATCACCCATCAACGCATCCTCGCTCGGGACCTGGATCACAGCTCGGGGGTGCGTTTTTTCATAGGCGAAGCCTTCATGGATGGGCAGGTGCGCTGGCAGCGGAACGAATCCGGGTGGGGCTTGACCGCCGAGCCGGATCGAGAGGCGTTGGCGCAGAGCCAGCGCCAAGCTCGCCGCATCCTTCGACGGCAACTCATCCCCGATGAAGACCTTTTCCGCCTGATCGACGATCCCATCGCCTATCTGTCCCCCTTGTGGCTGGCCGATCTGCGCACAGCCGCCCAAACTGGCCTCCTGGCCCTCTTCTTCGATGACGTGGACCGGGAGGGAGGCTGGCTACTCGCCTGGCTGCGTCAGCTTCTTACAGGCCAATTCGGCGAGGTTCCCGCGGGCGCATTGTGGGTTATGGCCGCGGTCCGCCCGCCCGATGACGACGCATGGCTGTCCCTGGCCGAGGTGATGGCGCACTTCGCGCTCAAACCCTTGCTCCAGGAGGACGCGCGGGACTTTATCGCCCTCTACAACGGCCATCACCCCGAAAACGTCGCGCTGCCCGATGACAGCGCCCTGCCCCTCGATCTGGCCCTCCAGGTCACCATCCTGCGAGAAGTGGGTTCCCTTCCCGCGGACGAGGCCTCCCCCCTTCGCATGCTGGTGGACTATCTCGATCGGGCCCGGGCGCAAGCCTTGCTGCTGGCCGCATTGCCCCTCACCATCACCCGGGAACGCCTGGCTCAACTCCTGGGCGAGCCTCTGGATGACGCCCGCCTCGCCGACTGGGTCCTCTCCCTTCCCATCATCCAACCCCTGCCCGAAGGCTGGTGCATGCACGAACGCTTGCGTCGAGACCTGCTGGCCCTGGGCCGGGAGAAAGCGCCCGAGAAAATCGCCGCCGGCTTGGAAACCCTGGCCCTGATGCTGCGTCGTCAGGCTGACGACCTGGGCCTGGATGGCGAAGCGCGCTGGACCGATCTGGCCTGGCGCGAATTCTGGCTCGAACATCTGACCTACCGTTTGCTGCAAGATGCCGACACCTTCCTGGGCATGGCCCTGGACGCCGCCCCGCTGCTGTTGGAATTAAACCCCGACTGGGCCGCCGCTCTGGCCCGCACCCTCCTGCGCGCGGCCGAAGGAGGCGCGGGCGACGAGGTGCGCATGTGGGGCGAACGGCTATTGGCCGCGGCCGACGGCTTGCGCCGCCAGACCTTCGCGCCCGCCCTCGATTTCCTCGACGCCCTCCTGGCCGCAGAACGGCTGGAGCCCCACCGCCTGGGCGAAACCCAAGCCTTCCGGGCCTGGCTCTTGCGCTCCCATGGACATATCGACGACGCGCTGGACGCCTACGCCCAGACCGCGCAGATCGCCCCTGACCTCCTTTGGGCCCAGGGGCAACATGGCGCCACCCATATCCTCGCTTCCCACGATGACCAGGCCCGCGTCCTCCTCCACCGGGCCTTGCAGAAAGACCCCCATCGCGACGGGATCGCAGCCCTCGAAGGCTGGCTCGCCCTCATCGCTGATGACCTCATCGATGCCCACCACCAATTCACCATCGCCCTCACCCGCAATCCTCGCCAAAACGCCTGGACCTATGCCTGGCGCGGGGAGGTCCGTCGCCGCCTGGGGAGGATCGAAGACGCTCTGGGCGACGTGGAAGAAGCCCTGGCCCGCTATCCCGATCGCCCCTGGCTTCTGGCCTTGCGCGGCATCCTCCTGTGGCAATGGAATCGCCCCCAGGAAGCCCTGACCGCGCTGGATGCCGCCCTGGCCCTGGCTCCAGAAACCCCCTGGCTCCTCGCTCAACGCGGCCGCATCCTCGCCGATCTGGGGCGGACCGACGACGCCCTCAGCGCCTATGAGCGCGCCCTGGCCCTGGCCCCTGACGACACCTGGACTCTCACCCAGCACGGCCTCCTGCTCACCCAAACGGGCCGGGCCCASCAAGGCCTKCCCCATCTCGAACARGCCGTCCGYTTGGATGAAAGCGATCCCGACGCGCGCCTCGCCCGCGCCCTGGCGCTTCAGGCTTTGGAGCGTCACGARGCCGCGCTGMCCGACCTCCAGTTCSTGCTCGCAGGYCGGCCCCAGGATCCCRACCTCCTGGAGCTTCAGGCCCGCAGCCATATCGCTCTGGGCCAATTCGACGCAGCCATGACCGAACTCARCCAGGCCCTGCTCCAGCGCCCCGATCATGTCGACMTGCTCCTGCTGCGAGCGCAGGTGCTGAKCGGCCAGCGTCAATTCGATGCGGCCCTGGCCGATCTCRACGCCGCGCTGCGTCTGCGGCCCGAGGACCCGGAGATCCTCTTGCGCAGGGCCGATGTGCTGGCCCATATGGCTCGTTGGGATGACGCCCTGAACGAACTCAACGCCCTCATCCAACAGGATCCAAACAACGCCCGCGCCTTCGCCTTGCGCGGGGATGTGCATCGGCGTCAGGGTCACAACGCCGCCGCCATTGCCGACTTTGCCCGGGCCCTGGACCTGAATCCCGACGACGCCTGGAGTCTGGCCCGCCGCGCGGACGCGTACCGGCGCATGGATCGCTATCAAGAAGCCCTGGCCGACTTCGCTCAGGCTCTGACCCTTCAGCCCGACGACGCCTGGACCCTGGCTCGTCGCGGCGAAACCTACCGCCAACTGGACGATCTGGACCTGGCGCTGGCCGACTTCACCCGCTCTCTGGAGCTGGATCCATCCGACTATTGGGCTTGGACCGGCCGCGGGGAGACCTACTGCGATCTGGGCGAGCTGGAGAAAGGCGTGGCCGACTTCACCCAGGCCCTGGCCCTCTCTCCCGACGATCCCTACATTCTGGAACGCCGGGGCGCGGCCCTGGTTGAACTCCAACGCGATCAAGAAGCGCTGGATGACTTCACCCGCGCCCTGGACGGCCATCCCGATCCCGTGGCCATCCTCACCTTGCGCGGCGATCTCCTCTTGAAAATGCATCGCCTCGAAGCGAGCGCAGCCGATCTCAACCGGGCCCTTGAACTCAATCCCGACTACGCGCCTGCGCTTCTGGCTCGGGGCCGCCTGCTGCGCGCTCAACATCGCTATCACGACGCCCTGGCCGATCTGGACCGGGCCATCGCCCTGAACCCCAGCGACGGTTGGGCCGTGGCCTACCGCGGGGAGGTCCACCGCCTCGTCAAGCGCTATCAAGCCTCCCTCACCGATCTCACCGGCGCGCTCGTGATGCTGCCCGATGAGCCCTGGATCCTGGCGCAACGGGGGGAAACCCATCGCCTGCTGGGCATGTATGGCGAAGCGTTGGAGGACCTGACCCGGGCTTTGGAGCGCTGCCCCGACGATATGTGGGCCCTGGCCACCCGCGGGCAGGTCTATCGCACCCTGGGTCGCTATGATGAAGCCCTGGCTGATTTCTCCCGAGCCATTGAGTTGAACCCTCGCTACGCCTGGGCCCACGCCAGCCGCGGGGAGACCTTGCGCATCCTCAAGCGTTACGAAGCCGCGCTCAAGGACCTGGATCGCGCCATCGAATTGGAGCCCAACATGGCCTGGGCCCTGGTGAATCGGGGACAGGTGTATCTCTCTCTGCGCCATCCCGAGGCCGCGCTGAAGGATTTCGATCGGGCGGTGGAGCTGAATCCCAACTATCCCTGGGCATTTGCCGGGCGGGGGCAGGCGCACCGCATGTTGGGGCATCTCGAAGCAGCCCTGGACGACTTCCATCAGGCCATCGTGCTGAACCCCAACTTCGTCTGGGCCTTGGTGAACCGGGGACACACCTTCCGGCTCATGGGGCAATATCAGCGGGCGCTGGCCGATTTTGACCGGGCCATCACATTGGACCCCAACAACGCCTGGGCCATTGCTGGCCGGGCGCAGGTCAACCGGGCGCTCAACCGCCCCGATCAAATGCAGCACGACATCAGCCGGGCCATCGCCCTCACCCCCGACCTGGATGAAAAACTCTTCCGACGGGCCATGACCCATCAGATCAGGGGCAACATCGAGACGGCCCGGACCGATCTCGACGAAGCCATCGCCATCGCCCAGGCCGTCTACGATCTGTCCCCGACCCGATGGCGCAACACGTTCAAACTGGCGCTCTACTATCTTGCCCGCGACCGTCGCAATCTGGCCGAACGCCTGTATCGTGAGGGGCTCGAAGCCGCGCCCCAAGCCGATATCCTCAGCGCCCAGCAAGACCTGCGGGATTACCTCGCCCTCTTCCCCGATAATCAGGTCGCTGCAGCCATGCTGGCGCTGTTTCGAAAGTAGTGTTGAACTACTAGGAACTATACAGGTCCCCCACCGCGATCTTTGGCGTCATCCAACACAATGGCGTTGGCCGCCGACGTCAAACGTAAAACGCCAAACGTCATGTCCTGTTGCGAAAGCTATCGTGACGTTTGACGCGTGACGTTTGAGGAAATCCGTTTACATCGACCATGCCCTGTAACGAAACTGGCGTCAGCGAGCGGACCTGTATAGTTGCGAACCATAAACAAGCCCGGCCAGAGAGTCCAGCCAGGCTGTGTTTTTCGAGCGCGAAGATGGCGGTTTTAGACTGCGGCGGTTTCGAATTCCTGAAGGCTTTCTTCGGGCAGCATGCCCTCAAGCACCTTTTCCATGGCCATGGTGTGGCTGCAAATGCCCCGCTGGGTGAAGAAATCGCAGGTGCAGCGCCAGACGCCCTTTTCGAATGTCACGGTGTGATCCCGATGATTGCCCTTGAACACCACGGTAAAGCTCTTGAATTCCATGCGATCCCGCTCGTTGGCATATCGTTTCGCCTTCATGATTTTGCTTATCATCGCCGAATCCATCATAAAGCTAAC
>DUEQ01000554.1 GCA_011192085.1 Caldilineae bacterium | reverse complement strand
GAATCGGATCAAGGACGTGAAACGCGACATTGCTCGCATCAAGACCATTTTGCGCGAGCGCCAGTTAGCGATGGAGATGGAGTAGTCCCATGGCCCGAGAAATGAAGAAAGTGCTGACCGGCGTCGTGGTCAGCAACAAGATGGACAAGACTGTGGTTGTGCGCGTGGCCCGCACCTTCCGCCATCCCCTCTATGGGAAGGTGGTGAAGGTCCACAAGAAATATCACGCCCATGATGCGGACAACAGTTGCCAGGAGGGGGACGAGGTGCGCATTCTCGAAACCCGTCCCTTGAGCAAGACCAAGCGCTGGGTCGTCATCGAGAATCTGACCCAGAAGCGGCGCGAGGTCGCGGCCGAGATCGCTTGAGGTCTCAGGTCTCACGTAGCGATTCACGTCATCCCGGAATCTAGGAGAGAACGCCATGATCCAGCAAGAATCCCGCCTGAAAGTGGCCGATAACACGGGCGCCAAGGAGATCCTGTGCATCCGCGTGCTGGGCGGCTCCAATCGGCGCTATGCGTCGGTGGGCGACATCATCGTCGCCTCGGTGAAGCAGGCCGCGCCCGGCGGTTCGGTGAAGAAGGGCGATGTCGTGCGCGCGGTGGTTGTGCGCACCGCCAAGGAAGTGGGCCGCAAGGACGGCAGCTACATCCGCTTCGACGACAACGCCGCGGTGATCATCGACGCTAACAAGAACCCTAAAGGCACTCGCATCTTCGGGCCGGTCGCTCGTGAACTGCGCGAGAAGCGCTTCATGAAGATCGTCAGTCTGGCGCCCGAAGTCCTGTAATGTAGGTGAGGCAAGATGAGCAAGAAGCAGTCGACACAAAAACGACAACCCAAAGTGAAAATCAAAAAGGGCGACCTGGTCGAAGTCATCGCTGGCAATAGCAAAGGCGAGCGCGGCGAGGTAAAGTCCGTCATTCGCAAGAAAGACAAATTCGGCAATTATGACCCCAATCGGGTGTATGTCATCGTCGCGGGCGTGAACATAATCAAAAAACATCAGCGCCGCACGGGCGATGTGCGCACCCAGGTTGGCATCATCGAGCGCGAAGGCCCTATCCACATCTCCAACGTGATGCTGGTGGCCCCCAACGCTGGCCGTCTCACCCGCGTGCAGATTCGCGAGGAAGGCGGCGAGAAAGTGCGTTACAGCGCCAAATTCGATGAGTTTATCGACTAACGGAGAAAGGATATGGTTCCCCGGTTGAAAGAACGCTATCAAAACGAAGTCGTTCCCGCCATGATGGAGCGCTTCGGCTATAAAAATGTGATGCAGGTCCCCCGGCTGGTGCGCGTCTCAGTAAACATCGGTCTGGGTGAGGCGTTGCAGAATCCCAAGGCTATCGAGTACGCCACGAATGATCTCATGGTGATCGCCGGGCAGAAGCCCGTGGTGCGCCGGGCCCGCAAGTCCATCGCCACCTTCAAGTTGCGCGAGGGCAATCCCATCGGCGTCAGCGTCTCCCTGCGGGGCCGTCGCATGTGGGATTTCCTGGACCGGCTGATGAACATCGCCTTGCCCCGGCAGCGCGACTTTCAGGGCGTCAGCCCCGATTCGTTCGATGGGCATGGGAACTACAGCCTGGGCCTGCAAGAGCAGCTCGTGTTTCCCGAGATCGACTACGACAGCATCGACAAAATCCGGGGCATGGGCGTCACCATCGTCACCACGGCCAAGACCGACGAAGAGGGCCGGGAGCTGCTGCGGCTGCTCGGTATGCCGTTCAAGAAGAAGTAAGCGTCGGAGGTCGGAGGTCAGAAGAATCTCCTGTCTCCAATCTTCAATCTCCAATCCCCGGTCTCCAACCCATTAACACCCTTCAGGAGCATCCTTGCATGGCCAAGAAATGCATGACCTATCGTGAACAGCGCCGCAAATACAAGGTGCGCGTCCGCAACCGCTGCAAGATCTGCGGCCGCCCTCGCGGCTACATGCGCCGGTTCGACATGTGCCGCATCTGCTTCCGCCACGAAGCCCTGCGCGGCAACATCCCCGGCGTGGTCAAGTCTAGCTGGTAAAGCGTAACGATTCATGATTGATGCTGACGGATTAAAGGGGAATCGTCTTTAATCCATTGGTCATTGATCTTCAACAAAGAGGAGTAGAATCCCTATGATGACCGATCCCATTGCGGATATGCTCACTCGCATCCGCAACGCGGGCATGGCCCGGCATAAGATGGTCTCCATGCCCAGCTCGAAAATGAAGCTGGAGATCGCTCGCATCCTGAAAGAGGAGGGCTTCATCCGCGGGTACGACCTGCAGGATACGAACAAGCCCCAGTCCACCCTGCGCATCCATCTCAAATACGATGAGAACGGCAAGCCCATCATTGCCGGGCTGGAGCGGGTGAGCAAGCCCGGTCGGCGCATCTATGCGGGCCGGAACGACATCCCCTGGGTCCGCAGCGGCCTGGGCATCGCCATCGTCTCCACCTCCAAGGGCATGATGACCGGTCGTCAGGCCCGGCGCGAGGGCGTGGGCGGCGAGGTGATCTGTTACGTTTGGTAAAACTCAGCAGATGACAGGGATGCGGTGGCTTCCGCCGAGATGCACTGTCACTGCGATATCGTTTGGAGGAAATCCATGTCCCGTATCGGCAAAAAACCGATTGACATCCCCGAAAAAGTCACCGTCGACATCGGTAAAAACAACAAAGTGAGGGTCAAGGGGCCCAAGGGCGAGCTGACTCGCACCTTCCACCCCGACATGACCATTGAAATCAAGGATGGCCAGCTCGTGGTCTCCCGCCCTACCGACCAGCGTCATCATCGAGCGCTGCATGGGCTCACCCGGGCGTTGCTGGCCAATATGGTCACCGGCGTCAGCCAGGGCTTCGTCAAGGAGCTCGAGATGGTGGGCGTGGGCTATCGCGCCATCCTGAAAGGGAATGCGCTGGACCTGAGTCTGGGCTTCTCCCACCCCGTGCTCATCGAACCTCCCGAAGGGATCACCTTTGAGGTGGCCAAGAGCGGTCGCGCGTTCAGCGTGAAGGGCATCGACAAGGAGCTGGTGGGCGAGGTCGCCGCCAAGATCCGGGCGCTGCGTCCCCCCGAGCCTTACAAGGGCAAGGGCATTCGTTATCGCGGCGAATACGTACGCATGAAAGCTGGTAAAGCAGGCAAGAGGTAAACAAGGAGAGCGCACATGAAAACGCATCCCCGTCGTATCGCCCGCATTCGTCGCCATCAGCGCGTGCGCCGTCGCATTTCGGGCACGGCCCAACGCCCGCGCATGGCCATCTATCGCAGCCTCAAGCACATCTACGTGCAATTCATCGATGACGAGGCGGAGCCCAGCGGCCGCACCCTGGCCGCGGTCTCCTCGCTGGAGCCGGAATTGGCCGACGAATTGCAAGGCAAGACCAAAACCGAGATCGCTCGAATCGTTGGCAAGCATGCTGGCGAGCGAGCGAAAGCTGTCGGCATTGAAACCGTTGTCTTCGATCGGGGCGGCTTCCCCTATCATGGCCGCGTAAAGGCCCTGGCCGAAGGCGCCCGCGAAGCGGGACTGAAGTTCTAAAAGGAAGGAAATCACTATGGCGCCTAGAAACGATCGTAGTCGCAGGCAAGACATCCAGGATGAATTCGAAGAGCGCGTGGTGGACCTGGCCCGCACCGCCAAGGTGGTCAAGGGCGGTCGTCGCTTCGGGTTCCGAGCGGTCGTCGTCGTAGGCGACGGCAAAGGCCGCGTGGGCGTGGGCGTAGGCAAGGCCCGCGAGGTGCCCGAAGCCATCCGCAAAGGCTCGGAACAGGCCCGCAAGAACCTGATCACCGTCCCCATGGTGGGCACGACCATCCCCCACGAGATCACGGCCAAGTTCAACGCGGCCCGGGTGATGCTTCGCCCCGCCTCTCCCGGTACGGGCGTGATCGCGGGCAGCGGCGTGCGCGCGGTCCTGGAAGCCGCGGGCATCAGCGACATCCTCACCAAGTCCCTGGGCAGCGACAACGTCCTGAACGTGGTCAAGGCCACCTACAAGGCCCTGGCCGAATTGCAATCCCCTGAGATGGTGGCCAAGCGCCGTAACATCCCTGTGGCCAAGGTGCAGCCCCATTGGATTCAGGATCATCTGGAGCGATAACAGATGAGCGAGCACAAGAAACTGATCATTACGTACAAGAAGAGCGTGATCGGCTACAGCAAGAAGCACCGTGGGACCATCCGCGCGTTGGGCCTGCGCCGACTGGGCGATGTGGTCGAGCACGATGACACCCCAGTGATCCGCGGCATGTTGTACAAAGTGCAGCATCTCGTCACGGTCGAGGAGAAAGAAGCATGAACCTGCATGATCTGAAACCCGCACGTGGTTCCCGCAAACGCCGCACCCGGGTGGGGCGCGGCATCGCCGCGGGCAAGGGCAAGACCGCAGGACGGGGCGTCAAGGGTCAGAAGGCCCGATCCGGCGGCGCCAAGGGCCCCTACTTCGAGGGCGGTCAGTTGCCTCTGTTCCGGCGTCTGCCCCATATTCGCGGCTTCCACAACATCAACCGCATCGAGTATCAGCTGGTCAACGTGGGCGCGCTGGCTCAGGATTTCCAGGCAGGTGACGAAATCACCCCCGAAATCCTCATCGCCCGCGGCTACATCCGTAAGAACGGCGGCCCCGTGGTCATCCTGGGCGATGGCGAGATCGACGTCGCCCTGACGGTGAAGGCGCACCGCTTTTCCAAGAGCGCCCAGGCCAAGATCGAGGCTGCTGGCGGCTCCGTCGAAATCCTCCCCCTGACCTGATCGGATGCGGCAAGGGGCGCGGGCAGCCTCTCGCTCCCGCCCCTTGTCGTCCCTCCTGGAGGCAAGTTTTATGCTCACAGCATTACGCAGCGCCCTGCTTCTTCCCGAACTCAGGAAAAAGATCCTCTTTACCCTGGGCATTCTGCTGCTCTACCGGGTTTTGGCGCAGATCCCCGTGCCCGGCGTGGACCGGGAGGCCATGGGGCAGATCATGCAGAATGATCTGGCGAACCTCTTCGACATGCTCAGTGGCGGCGCGCTCTCCCGTTTCTCCATTATGGCAATGGGGGTTTATCCCTACATCACGGCCTCCATTATCATGCAGCTTCTGGTGCCCATCATTCCCAAGCTGGAGGAGATCGCCAAGGATGGTGACGCGGGCCGGCAGAAGATCAATCAGTATACCACCTATCTGACCATTCCTCTGGCCATATTGCAGGGGTTCGGCACCGCCTCCCTCATGTCGGGCGGCACTTTTGGCACGGCGTTGCTGCCCAACTTTGGGTTTAGCAAGGATCCGCTCTTGACTGTTGGTGTGCTTGTCGCTTTGCTTACCGGTTCCTTCATCGCCCTCTGGCTGGGCAACCTCATCACCCAGGAGGGTATCGGCAATGGCGTCTCGCTGATCATCTTCGGTGGTATCGTGGCCGAGATGTGGCCTCGCATCAGCGGCTTGCTGGCCAGCACCAACGGCGTCTTTCTGACCATTATCTTCACCATAGTCACGGTGGCTACAGTCTTGCTCATCGTTTACGTTCAAGAAGGTCAGCGCCGCATCCCCGTGCGGTACGGTAAGCGGGTGCGGACCATGAAAGGCAATCGTCTGATGATGGTGGGTGGCCAAAGCAGCTACATTCCCATCCGCGTCAACAGCGCAGGCATGATCCCCTTGATTTTCGCTAGCACGCTGCTCATCTTCCCCGGCACCATTGCCAGCGCCTTTGTGAACTCCTCCGTGCCTTGGTTGCAGAGCATTGCCCAGTTTCTGTCGGTGAATTTCTCCATCGGCAGCACCGCGTACTGGATCGCTTATTTCATCCTGGTGGTGGCCTTCACCTTTTTCTACACAGCGGTGGTCTTCCAGCAACAGAACATTCCCGAAAGCCTGCAGCGCCAGGGGGGCTATATTCCAGGCATCCGTCCGGGCAAACGCACGGAGGAGTATCTGAACAAAGTCGTCAACCGCATCACGCTGGTGGGCGCGCTGTTCCTGGGTTTTGTGGCCATTCTGCCCTGGCTGGTGAGCCTGCTTCTGCAACAGCCCTCCTTGAGCAATTCGGCGCTGCTCATCACCAGCGCGGGCCTGCTCATCGTCGTCGGCGTCGTGCTCGATACCATGAAGCAGCTCGAAGCCCAGCTTCTCATGCGCCACTACGAAGGTTTCATCAAGTAGCATGTCCCCATGCCAAGGATGTCTGTCGGATGCCACAGCCTTTAACAATGCATTTGGAAAAACAGGCCCGGTTGTAGTATGATTCAACATTTGTCCGGGCAGGGCAAAAAGACTGCCGGGATCGTTTTGCGCGATGCCAGGGAGCTGGCTCTGATGCGTGAGGCGGGCCGCATTGTGGCTAAAGTGCATGAGGCGCTGCGGCAGGCCTTGCGGCCCGGCATCTCCACCTCGGCGTTGGATGCCATCGCCGAGGACGTCATCCGCAGTCACGACGCCATCCCCGCGTTCCTTGGCTATCACGGCTTTCCGGCCAGCATCTGCACCTCGATAAATGACGAGATCGTGCATGGCATTCCCAGCCCCGAGCGTTTTCTGAACGAAGGCGACATCATCAGCATCGATGTTGGCGTCACCTACCGCGGTTGGGTGGGCGATTCCGCCTGGACCTATCCGGTGGGGGAGATCGGAGAGGACGCGCGGGCGTTGCTGGAAGCCGCGGAAGGCGCGCTGTGGGCTGGCATCGAGCAGGCGCGATCGGGCAACCGATTGGGCGATATCTCGGCCGCGATCCAGGCCTACGCCGAGAGCCGCGGGTTCGCCATCATCCGCGAGTATGCCGGGCACGGCGTGGGGCGGCAGATGCACGAGCCGCCCAAGATCTTGAACTACGGCCAACCTGGCACGGGCATGCGCCTGCGCCCGGGCATGACTTTTGCGCTGGAGCCCATGGTGGCGGTCGGGCATTGGCTCACCCGGGTGGACGCGGATGGCTGGACTGTGCGCACGCAGGACGGCTCGCTGAGCGCCCATTTCGAGCACACCCTCGCGGTCACCGAGGGCGACCCCATGATCATGACCATCCTCTAGGTGCGACGCACCTGGAGCAGCGCCAAAAAGGCTCGTTGCCTGCTTCTTGAACATCGAAAGCAATACATCGATCGCGATGCTGAAAGGTATGCGCGTCGCACCTCATCTGAGGAGATATGAACATGAA
>DUEQ01000553.1 GCA_011192085.1 Caldilineae bacterium | reverse complement strand
CACCCCCATCCCCAACTTCACGCCTACGGCCCTTTTGTGGCTGCCCCTCACCTGGCGCATCTGGCCTCCGGTCACCGCCACCCCCATCGTCACGCCGACCTCCACCCCCTCAGGCGAGATCTTCGGCAAGATCACCTACAACAACCTGAAGGCGCCGGGCATCGAGCTCATCCTTCGGATGTATGACGATGCCAGCGAGATCACCGTGGCCGCCACCCAAACCGACAGTCAGGGCCGATACAGCTTCCAAAACGTCCCCAGCCTGCCCGCGGGCAAGAGCTATTATGTACGCTTTGGCCCCAACGGCGAGGATGACAAATACGTTTTCGCGTGGTTCGGCCCGGACATCACTTCCTACCGCCAGGGGGAACGCAAGCCTGGCGGCGATTTCGACATCGCAGACATCAAATTGGTCTCGCCTCTCCCCAATGTCACGCTCCCCCTGCCTGTGACCTTCACCTGGCGGAAACGCCTCTACGCCCGCGACACCTATTGCCTCGTCCTCACGGAGCTCGATTTCTCGCAAACCTGGCGGACCCAGGACCTGGGATACGTAAGCAGCGTCACCATCTCGCATCTGCCCACAGGGATGCGGTTTGGCAAAGCGTATGGCTGGTATCCTTGCGCCATGAACGGCGCCGATAGCTACGGCATACCCTACTACTTCCGCAAGATCACCTTCGCACAAACCCTCCCTCAGGAGGAATCTGGCGTCGAACAGATGGGAGCGCTTCTGCCCGGCGATCTCACAAAACGAGCGTTGCGGTTCACCTCTGAGCTCATCCCGACACCCTAATCCCCCCAACGTGTTGCGCCTGGCGCAGGGTTTCGCCGCCGAATCCGATCCCTCTGTCCGCCCATCGCCCCCCTCTCCGCTCCTTTCCAGGAGAGGGGGCGTTTCAATTTCGGCAGATCACGGTTTTGGGGACGTGCGTCCAACCGGATGCGCGATCCGGCGGGTTTGACGCTTCAATCACCGCCGGAGCACCGCCGCGATGGAGACGTCATTGGAGAATCGTGATCTCCTCAATTTCGGGGTAATTTGTGCGATGGCGCACTGACCGGGTGACAAATGCGTGAGATTGGGGTACAATAAAATAGGTTCGAGGAGGAGCCACCACAACACTTTCCCCGTTCCCTGCGAGGTCCTCTATGCCCCGTCAGCAGGCCCTTTCTCCCTCCCATGTCCCTTGGCGTTACGTCTTTGGTCCTGTCCCCTCGCGGCGTTTGGGGCAGTCGCTGGGCATCGACACCATCCCTCTCAAAACGTGCAACTGGAATTGTGTGTATTGTCAATTGGGGCGCAGTGAGCCGTTGATTCATCAGCGCAGGGAGTATATTCCCAGGGAGGCGATTCTGACCGAGGTGAAACGCGCGCTGGCCGAACGCCCGCCCGAGGCTATCGATTGGGTGACCTTTGTGGGGTCGGGCGAGCCCACCCTGCACAGCGGCATCGGCTGGCTCATCCGCGAGGTGAAGAAGCTGACCGACAAGCCCGTGGCCGTGATCACCAACGGCTCCCTGCTTTATCTGCCCGAGGTGCGGGAGGCGTTGGCTCCGGCCGACGCGGTGCTGCCCACGCTGGATGCGGGCAATCCCGATCTCTATCGAAAGATCAACCGCCCCTGGCCCGAGCTGACCTTCGAGAGGCTGACGTCGGGGTTGCGGGCGTTCCGGGCGATGTATGCGGGCAAACTGTGGATCGAAGTCATGTTGGTGCAGGGCCTGAATGACAGCGAGGCGGCCCTGCGGGAGCTGGCTGCGGTCTTGCAGCGCATCGGACCAGACCAGGTGCATCTGCTGCTGCCCGACCGTCCGCCCGCCGAAGTGTGGGTGAAGCCCGCGGACGAGGAGGGCGTGCTGCGGGCCATCGCCATCCTGGGCGACGTGGCGGAGATCGTCCACCCGCGGGAGGGCGCGTTCGACCTCAGCGGGTTCGATGACCCCATCGACGGCGTGATAGCCATCATCACCCGCCATCCCATGCGCGAGGACCAGATCTGTCGGGCTCTGGCCGCGTGGATGCCTCAAGAAGCGCTTGACTCCTCCCTGGCCCGGCTGGAGGCCAGCGGTCGGGCTCAGGTCGTGGAACGCTACGGCGTCCGGTTCTGGAGCGCGGCCCCCGCGCATTATCCCTCATCCCAACAAAGCTTTCGCACCCAACCGAAACCCTGAACCGCACATCCCACTTCACCCATCACGCTCATGCTATCGGAGGAGGATCATGGCGGAATTCGTATTCATCAAGGATGTGAGTCAGTTGGCTCCCTATCCCCTGTTTTCGCGCCTAAACGAGGAGCAATTGCGGAAGTTTTACAGCATCTGCCGGGAGGAGACCTTCCTGCCTGGCGCGACGCTGCATCAGCAGGGCGAACCCGCAGATCACGTATTCATCATCCTGCAGGGCCAGGTAGCTGAAGAGCTGGTTGTGGGAGGACGCGTCCTCTCTCCGCTGAAGCCCCTGAGCGCGGGCGATGTCACCGGCTGTTCCGCGCTGTTCCCGCCCAACGTGCACACCTGCACTGCCCGGGCCATCACCGAGGTCAATTCCCTGGTGGTGGATGCGTCCAAGATGCGCAAGCTGTTCGATGAGGATTGCGAGATCGCCCGCTCCTTCTACCGTCATGTCATCGGCGCGCTCCATCATCGCATGCGCTCCCTGGAGCTCATCGGCGCGCAGAAGCCCTCGGAAAACTGAGACGCATCTCCGCTTATCCTTCCGCGGCGGAACGCCCTTAGGCTTGCGTTCATGCAGCGTCTGTCGCGAACAGCGCGCCGACTCCATGGTTACGGCGTTCCCTTTCCCGCGCGTCGTTTGACGGCAGGTCGCGCTTTCTGAGATAATGAGTCGCTGTCAAGGCGCGTTGCCTGGATTGGATTCTCGGCCTGAGACGGCATCACAACTTGGACGACACTCATTATTCCCACATTCACGGAGGTTACGTCAATGGCGATTAGTCCTCTTCTCGAAGACATCAAGGCGGCGCACAGGCTGCTGGCGGAATATACGTATGAATTGCGCCCAGTGCAGCATGGATATGCCAATCGCACGCTCTACATCAATCTCGACGAGAACGCGATCCGGGAAAAGCCGGTGACGCAACAGATGAAGGATGTGTTTACGGGCGGCCGGGGATTCGCATTGTGGCTGTTGTGGAATGCGGTCGATGAGGGCGTGACTTGGGATGATCCCCGCAATGCACTGATCCTGGCCAACGGCCCCATCAGCGGCTCGACCGCGTATCCCGGCCTGGGCAAGACCACCGCGGTCACCATCTCGCCCCTCACCCATTCCATCATCGATAGCAACGGCGGCGGCTATTTCGGGCCTTATCTCAAATTCGCAGGCTTCGACGCCCTGGAGATCCAGGGCAAGGCGGAGAAGGATGTCATCATCTTTATCGATGGTGATACGGGCCGGGTGACCATCGAGGAAGCCCCCCTGGAAGCATTGAACACCCACATCCTCGCGGAGCAGCTCACCGAGATGTACGCGGATCCCGCCAAGGGCGAACGGGGCAAGATGGGCGTGTCTGTGGTTTCCGCGGGCGAGGCCGCGGATCACATCCGCTACGCCATTCTCAATCTGAGCTGGTATGACATGCGCCGCAAGCATGTGCGGGTGAAACAGTGCGCCCGMGGAGGCGTGGGCCGCGTTCTGCGCGATAAGAAGATCAAGGCCATCGTCGTGCGTTACACCAGCCTGTCGGGCCGYAGCAACAACCCGGCCAAACCGGAGCTCATCAGAAAGGCGGGCAAACGCATCAACAAAGARATCGCACTGTATGATGACGTGCAGAACCAGATGCGCAAGGTGGGCACCGCGCATTTGGTGGAGATCATGGACCACTTCGATCTCCTGCCCGTCCATAACTTCAAATATGGCTCCCATCCCGAATCCCACAAGATCGACTCCACCGTGTGGAAGAGGCTCTTCACCCAGGGCATGCCCGATGGCTGCTGGGCTGGCTGCCAGCTTTCCTGCTCTCACGCGGTGGATGACCATGAGCTGCAAACCGGTCCCTATGCCGGGGAGAAGGTGATCGTGGATGGCCCCGAATATGAGACGGCCGCGGGCCTGGGCGCGAACATCGGCGTCTTCGATCCCTACGGCGTGCTGGAGCTCAACTTCTACGCCGATACGTATGGCATCGACACGATCACCCTGGCCAACTCCATCGCCTTCGTCATGGAGCTGTGGGAGAATGGAATCATCGATGAGGGCGACACCGGCGGCCTGGACCTGACCTGGGGCAACTGGAAGGACGCGGCCGAGTTGCTGCATCAGATGGCCCGAGGCGAGGGCTTCGGCGCAGAGGTCGTGGGCCAGGGCGTGCGCTGGATGATCGATTACTTCGCGGAGACCAAAGGCGCGGATCGCCAGTTCCTGCGCGACATCGGCATGCAGGGCAAGGGACTGGAGATCTCCGAATATGTGACCAAAGAATCCCTGGCTCAGCAGGGCGGCTACGGCATGACCCTGAAAGGTCCGCAGCACGACGAGGCTTGGCTCATCTTCATGGATATGGTGGAGAAACTCCTCCCCACCTTCGAGGACAAAGCCGAGGCCCTGCATTACTTCCCCATGTGGCGCACCTGGTTCAGCCTGCATGGCCTGTGCAAGCTGCCCTGGAATGACATCGAGCCCGCAGACAACAAGGAAACCGACGAGCCCGCCAAGGTGCCCGAGCATGTGGAGAATTACACTTGGCTGTACGAAGGCGTCACCGGTGTGCCCATCACCCCCGAAGGCCTCATCGAGCAATCGGAGCGGGTGTACAACTTCCAGCGCGTCTTTATCCTCAAGTTCGGCTACGGCGCCCGCGAGCACGATTATGTGCCCTATCGGGCCATGGGCCCCGTCACCGTCGAGGAGTATGAATCCCGTCAGGAGCGCTATGACAAACAGCTTCGGGAGGAGATCGGCGTCGATCCCGAGGGCCTGAGCACAGAAGAGAAGATGCGCATTCTGCGGGACTATCGCGAGGATCGCTACGAACAGCTCGTGGACGCCGTGTACAAGCGCCGCGGCTGGGACAAGCACGGCATTCCCACCCTCGACACCCTGAAACGCCTCCACATCGACTTCCCTGAGGTCGTCGAGCTGGTGGAGCGCAAGCGCGCGGCGTTGAACGCAGGCTGAATAGCGGGACGATAGATGATGGGCGCAAGAGGATAGGCCAGCGTTCATCGTCCGTCGTCTATCGTCCATCGTCGCATATCTTTCAGGAAGAGACCTCATGAAAAGCGCGCAATCGCAGGTGAGAAATGCAGCCCAACTCGCCTTGCTTGCCGCGGCCATCCCGCCCCTTTACCTCTCCGCCCGCTTCGTGCAGGGCCAGAAACGGGCCGAGGCCGTCTGGGAGGCCAGCCGCTTTCCCAAGCTGGATGATGTGGGCGCGGTGAAACGCCTCTCCATCCTGCCCCTCATCGACTGGTACGCCGCGGATCCCGACTATTTGGAAGGAGAGCCGGGCGTCTCCTACCTCATCCGCGCGGACGACGTCACCATCCTCTTCGACTTGGGGCTCAACCGGCGCGGCGAGCATCCCTCCCCTTTGCTGCGAAACATGGAGCGCCTGGGCGTGAGCTTTGATGACATCGACATGATCGTCATTTCCCACGCCCATCTCGACCATATCGGCGGCATGGAGAACGCCAAGGAGGGGCTGTTCACCCCTTCGGCCGGGTATGTGAACCTGCATCAGATGCCCGCTTACCTGCCTGTGCCTCTGGTTAATCCCGCGGCCACGCCCATCGTCATCGATGGCCCCGCCATGTTGGCTCCCGGCGTCGTCAGCATGGGACCCATCCCCCGCCAGCTCTTCTTCCTGGGTTGGACGCCTGAACAGACTCTGGCTGTCCATGTCGAGGGCAAAGGCGTTGTACTCATCATCGGCTGCGGGCATCCCACCATTCAGAAGATCATCGCCCGCAAGGAGATGTTGTTCGATGCGCCCCTGTACGGCGTCATCGGCGGCTTGCACTACCCGGTCACGGGCTCCCGCTCCGTTCGATACGGCATCCCCGCGCAGCAGGTGTTCGGCACGGGGCTGTGGCCCTGGCAGCGCATCACCCAGGCCGATGTGCATCGGGCCATTGCCTTCCTCTATCGCCGCGACCCCAAGATCGTGGCCCTTTCCCCCCATGATAGCTGCGACTGGAGCCTGGCCGCGTTCCGCACCGCATTTGGTGAGCGCTACCGGGATATCCTGGTGGGGCAAGAGATCGTCATCGCTTAGCCGCCATGCCCCCTCCATCCGCCAAACCGATCGTCCACATCTACACCGACGGCGCCTGTCTCGGCAATCCTGGTCCGGGGGGATGGGCCGCGTTGCTGCGCTATAATGGACATGAGAAAGCGCTCGTGGGCGCGGCCAGCCGCACCACCAACAATCGGATGGAGCTGCGGGCCGCGCTCGAAGCGCTCAAGGCCCTCAAGCGCCCGTGCCAGGTCTACATCCACACCGATTCTCAATACCTGCGTCAGGGAATCACCCAATGGATTCGCAACTGGCAACGGAACGGCTGGCGCACAGCCAACAAGAAATCGGTCAAGAATCAAGACTTGTGGCGGGCGCTGCTGGAGGCGATGAAACCCCATGAGGTGCATTGGGCATGGGTGAAGGGGCACGCGGGGCACGCGGAGAATGAGCGGGTGGATCGATGGGCCACGGAAGCCGCCCGCGCCCAGGCCAAAACCGCCCCGCCCGATCTGGCCCCTGGCGACTGACCCGCCCTCTGCCCGAGTTCCGAGGTCAGCACAACCATCCCAGCCCGGGCGGACAAGGTCGTCAAGCGTTATGACATGACGAATGACGTTTGACGTCGGCGGTTAACTCGACGGACCTTGTCGCCGAAACTTTTTCTCTTGCGATGTCAAAGCTATTTTCAGAACAGGCGCCACGGGCGATAGCCTGCGGATACCGATGAAAATCTCACGCCAAGACGCTAAGATCGCAAAAATTCTTTACTTCTTTTGTAACTTCGAAGGTTGACTCGTCTGCGCCGCTCCGCCCGGGGCTAAACCCTCGGGCTACGGGTGTGAAGCCCCACTGGGGCTCAGCCGTGCAGCCCAGAGGGCTTGGCAATGGTAGCCCGGAGGTTCAGCTCTGGGCGAAAAAGCAGGCCGAAGTCAGGTACGTAAGCAGTTGCCTTCTTTTTTCCCTTTGCGCCTTGGCGTGAGATCCCTATTTCCGGAACAGAAAGCGCTCTAGCGCGGCGGCGACGGGACATTCGCCCAGGGGGGGCGCGATCCAATCGGCCGCAGCCCGGGCTTCGGGCGACGCGTCCGCGGGAGCCACGCCCACGCCCGCCCAGTGCAGCATGCTCACATCATTCCCCGCATCCCCAATCGCCAACACCTCCTCCCGGTCAATGCCCATGCGTTCCGCAATCCAGGCAATGGCCGCGCCCTTGCTCGCCTCCTTGTTCACGGCCTCCACGAACCAACGCCACGATTGCACCACATCGGCTCGCTCGCCAAACGCGGCCCGGAACGCCGCCAGCAGCTCGGGGATCACCCCTTCATCGGGATGCACGGCCAGGATTTTGATCAGCTCATCGTCGAGATGCGCCA
>DUEQ01000552.1 GCA_011192085.1 Caldilineae bacterium | reverse complement strand
AAAACAACGGATCGCCCGAAGCCAACACAACGATGCGCCGACCTGCGGCATGTTCCTTTTGTAGGCGGGCCAGAAGCGCGTCCAGTTTTCCCGCGATCACCCATTTCTCTCCAGTGAACTCGGGGAAATAGGCCAGGTGTCGTCGTCCTCCCGCGAGCACGTCAGCTTGGGCGATGCGTTCGAGCTGGCGGGGAGCGAGATCGGCCGCGCCGCGGGCGCTGAGGCCGATGATGGTGATGGGGGGAGGTGGGAAATCGTCGTGATCCATGGAAGTTGATGGGGATTGGGGAGATGCATCGATGTTTGCAGAAGTTCGGGGAGAATTCAACCCTGCCGAATCTCCACCGGCTCGTTACGCAGTTGCATACGCCAACAACGCACCTTTGATGTCCCACAAAAAGACTTCAACCGGCACGTTGTGCTCGATATGGGCTGCGGCTTGTTGAGCGGCCAGGTCGGCGATGCCTTGTTCTAGGCCCGGGATGTCCGCCTTGCGCAGCATCATCTGGATGTGGCGGGCGGTATTGGCCTGATGCAATCGGGCCAGGAGTTCGGGAGGCGGTGGCGGTTGCAGCGTCCCTGCCAGGGAGGCGATGAAGGGGATGTCGATGAGGCCCTGGCTGACGTGGGTGTGCATGCGCCCCTGGGCGATCTTGGAAAGCTTGCCGATCATGCCGGAGAGGGCGATCCCTTTCGCTCCCAGCCGCGCGGCCCGCTTCAGGCCGAAGCCGACATGGTCCCCTACCTGGATGAAGGCGAGTTCGGGCCAGGTGGGGCGCGCGCGCATGAGATAGGATTCAGAACGTTTGCCCGTGGTCAGAGCCAGATGGGTGACGCCGTTGCGCAGAGCGGCTTTGATTTCCACCACAATGGAGCCGCGGTAAGCGCCCTCGGAGTAGGGCACGACGATGCCCGTGGTGCCCAGGATGGAGATGCCGCCCAACACGCCCAGGCGGGGATTCAGGGTTTCCTGAGCGATGGCTTCGCCGCCGGGCACGCTGAGGGTGATGTGCACGCCCTGAGAACGCAGAAAATCCTCTCCCACGGCGGCGATGACGGCCCGCCGGATGATGCGCCGGGCTCCGGGGCTGACGGAGGGCTCCCCTACCGGGATCTCCAGGCCGGGCCGGGTGGCGACGCCCACCCCCTCGCCCGCTTCGTAGTGGATGCCCGGTGTATCGATGAAACGCACGGCAGCTTGGATCTCCGCGCCATGGGTCACATCGGGGTCGTCGCCAGCATCTTTGATCACGCCTGTCCGAATCCCATCCCCGAGAGGCTCGCATCGGGCCAGCTCGAAGGTGGCGCTGCGGCCGCCTGGTAGAGGGATGCTCACCACAGAGGGAATCGATTCCGTGCGCAATGCTTCGATTGCCGCCCGCGCGGCTCCGGCCGCACAGGCGCTGGTGGTGAATCCCGTGCGAAGCTGCGCTGCATCCCGATGCCTGGCCTTGGCGCGACGGGACATGATTACGACAGGGCCAGCCTCAACAAGGCGTTGACGATGGCCACAGCCACGGGGGAGCCCCCTTTCCGTCCCAGGGCGGTGATGTAGGGCGCGTCCAGGGCTGTCAATGCGTCCTTGGATTCCACCGCGCTGACGAACCCAACGGGCACGCCCACGATGAGCCCTGGGCGCACATTCTCCTCCCGCACCAGTCGGATGAGCTCCAGCAGGGCGGTGGGCGCGTTGCCGATAGCGACAACCGCGCCCTGGAGTCGCGCTTTGTTCATGCGCATGCCCATGGTGGAGCGGGTTGTGCCGTGCTGTTTGGCCATCTGTGCGATTTTGGGATCGGAGTTGATGGCAGCGAACAGGTCGCCGCCCAATTTGTGCACGAATCCTTGGCTGATGCCCGCTTTCACCATCTTTACGTCTGCGATGACGTTGCAGCCGCGGCGCAAGGCTGCCACTCCCGCGTCCACCGCGTGGGGCGAAAAGCGCAGGGTGCGTTTGAACTCGAAATCAGCGGTGGCATGGATGACGCGCAGCACCACTTGCAGCTGGCGGTCATCGAAATCATGGGGGCCGAGCTCAGACAGAATGATGCGGAAGGATTCCGCTTCGATGGGGTGTTGTTTTGGTGACATGATAGACAAAATGAAATGAAAATTCAGATGGAGATTGAGCAGGGAGCGTTACCACACGGGATACGTCGTCGCTTCTTGCGCATGCTGCACAAATATCCTCTGAAAAGCGGGGATCTCGCCCAACCCGCGCAGGATGACATCGACCTGATAGCCATCCGCGGTGAAAATGTTTTTCCAACTGGCGTCATCCTCGCCCGCCATGTCGTTCTTCACATGTTCTCCTGCCACCACCATGAACGGCGCCAGGGTGATGCGGCGCACACCCCGCTGACGCAGCTGGCGGCGCACGTCATCGAGGGTGGGGAAAGCATCCACCGCGCCCACCAGCACACGCTGCCCCCCGCTTTCGTAACGGGCTTGCAGCGCCGCGTAGATGGCATTGGCGGGGTGCGCGGTGCCGTGACCAAAGAGAACCACGGCGTGTTCTGGAGATGGGGCGGGGAGGAGGTCCTCAAACGCATCCATGACCGGTGCATAATCATCGGGCATGGCCCGCCCGCGGGAGACGCCGCCCTGAAAGTAGATGAGGGGGCGACCCAGGGAGAGCCTCTCGAACCGATCTGCAAAGGCTTGCACTGCCTCCTGCACGCGCAGGAATTCGATGCCTGGGATGACGTGGGTGGGCTGGATGAGCACATCCCCGTAGCCCGCTTCCGCCAGCTGTTGTAGCAGCGTTTTGGGGGTAGGGATGTGAATGCCATCCCGTCGTTTGAGCTTGTTGAGGATCATGAGCGCGGTCCACGCCCGATAGAAGTCTCGGTCTGGGAAAGCCGCGGCCAAGCGCTGCTCGATGACATCGATGGTGCGTTCGCGGGTGTCGTGATGGGTCGTGCCGAAACTGACGACAACAAGGGCTTTTTTCATGGTGGCGTTTTTCTCGGTTGGAAAAGGGAGGAGGGGAGGATGGGTTTATGGAATTAGTGGGGTCGACGGACGATGCGTTCGGCGGTGGAAGCATCGACATCGTATTTGTTCTCATACCCGCGTGGGGTGATCATGCGTCCCCGACTGATGAAGGTATGGCTGTTGCCGATGATCATGGTGGTCAGCATGCCGATGGCGTCGATATCCACGGCATCCAGGGTCGTCAACGTGATCCGTTCCCGCTCCCTGAACGCGCTCTTGACAATCCCCACCGGCGTCTTGGGATCCCGATAGCCGCGGATGATCTCCAGCGAACGGATGAGGGGCTGCACCCGTTTTGTGCTGCGGGGATTGTAAAGGGCGATGACCATGTCGCTGCGGGCCGCGGCCTCCACCCGATCTAGAATCTGGTCTAGGGGGGTCAGCAGGTCGCTGAGGCTGATGGTCGCATAATCGTGGCTCAGGGGCGCGCCCAAAAGCGCGGCCACGCTGTTGGCCGCGGGGATGCCGGGGAAGATGCGCACATGCACATGGCTGGTTTTCCGCTCCACCAGTTCCAGCGCCAGGCCCGCCATGGCGTAGACGCCGGGATCGCCGCTGGAGATGACCGCCACCCGCTTGCCCTCCTCGGCCAGGGCCAGGGCCTTCTTGGCCCGTCCGATTTCCTCTTTCATGCGGCTGCGAATGCGGGGCGTGCCAGGAGCCAGATGCTGGATCAGGTTGAGGTAGGTTTTGTAACCAATGATCACATCGGCAGTTTCGATGGCATGCCGGGCGGCCGGCGTCATCTGGTCCAGGGCGCCGGGACCAAACCCCACCACCCGGATTTCCCCCCGGTGCAACCCTGCCTCGGCGCCCTGGGCGACGGCCACGGTGACGTTCTCGAATTTCCTCTTAGGCGATACAATCCTGCCGCCGCGGGTGGCCAGCAGGGCCGCAGGTTCAGCCACGCCCGGCACGCCCAGGTATTTCTTTGCCGCCGCGGAGGGGGTGGGCAGCATCCTCTCGGGAACCTGCCTCAATTCCTCCCGCCGATAGACCTCCAGCGGCCAGTCCAGGCCTTTGCGCAGGGCCCGCAACAGCCCCGTTTCCGTGGCTTTATCCTCCACCGTGGCCACCAGGGCCACGCTCTCCTCCGCCAGACCGGCCTCGGCCAGCGCGGTGCGGATATTGGCTGTGATCTCCTCCGCGGGCGCGCCCCGATTGCATCCCACCCCTACGGCCAGCACCGGGGGATGGAAAACCATGACCGGGAACTCGAACTGATCGAGCTCGATTCGGCGCGGGGAGATGATCACCCCGGCCGCGGGTCGGGCGGCCTTCATGGCCTCGATGTCAGCGTAGCGGGTGATATGCGGCGCATCGAAGGGCAAATCTTCGCCGTCGCCTCCCTCCCAAACGACGCCCACGGCGTGACCGTTCACCATGGTCGCGCTGACTTCCACGTGGTTTTCCAACGAGGCCAGTTTCCAGCCCCGTTCGCGCCCCAGGAGCTCCGCTGTGGGCAAGCCCTGCACGTCACTGGAGGTGGTGATCACAGCCTGCCCACCCAGTTTGTTCGCGATCTCCCGGGCCAGATCATTGGCGCCGCCCAGATGGCCGGAAAGTAAACTGATCGCGAATTGCCCATGTTCATCCAGGGCCACTACCGCAGGATCGGTTTCTTTGGAGCGCAGCAGGGGTTTGAGCAGGCGCACAAGCGCCCCGGTGGAAATGATGCCCACCAGGGCCTGGTGCTGGTTCCAGGCGTGGGTCACGGCGTGCCGCGCACCCCGGTCGAAGGGGACGATGTTGGGGGGCAGACTGGCGGCATCGGGCAGATGGCGGGCGGGGGCGTAGAGGATGGCGTCGGGATAATGGTCCAGCAGGCGCCGGCCCAGCTTGATGCCGCCGCGGGTGAGGGCCAGGATGCCTATCCCGTCCCGCGCGGGGGCCTTACGCCTGGCCGTGGAGGCGTCGCCATACAGATGGGACTCGCCATATCGCCCCTTCAGCACCGGGCTGACGATAATCAGCGCGTGTTTGGTGATCCCAGCATCCTGCACCCGGGCCACAATGTCGGAGAGGGTGCCGCGCAGGATCTGCTCGTCGGGCCAGGTGACGCGGTAGGCGACCACCACAGGGGAGCCAGGAGGATAGCCACCGGCCAGGAGCTGCTTCACGACCTTTTTGATCAGACCGGCGCTGAGGAAGAGGACGATGCTGGCCCGGTGCCGGGCTAGGTCGGCCAGATTTTCGGTCTCGGGCACGGGCGTGCGGCCAGCGACGCGAGTGAGAATGACGGTCTGCACGCTGCCGGGCGCGGTGAGCTCCGTCTTGAGCGCGGCCGTGGCCGCGAACACCGAACTCACGCCGGGCACCACCTCATAATCCAGACCCAGGTCATCCAGACGCCCCATCTGTTCCAGGATCGCTCCGTAGAGGGTGGGATCGCCGGTGTGCAGCCGGGCGACGTGCTGCCCCTGAGCAGCCGCGTCGGCCATGAGCGCGATTTGTTCATCCAGGGTGAGGGTGGCAGAGTTGTAGATGCGCGCGTCGGCTCGGGCGTGTTTGAGGATGTCGGGATGGACCAGGGATCCGGCATAGAGGATGACATCGGCTTCGGCGATGCGCCGCGCCGCTTTCAGGGTGAGGAGGTCGGGGTCGCCGGGCCCAGCGCCGATGAAGGTGATGGTGGGATTGGCTTGAGAATGCGTGCTCATAAGTCGGTTTCAAAAGTGTGCGGGAGTTAGAGATTGGGGAGTAAAGACAGGAGAATTGGAGATCGGAGGGTGAGGACTGATGCGATAGGGGGAATTAGGTTTTATGTTGCTGCATGGCCGCGCGCACGAAGTTGATGGCCAGACGCAGGTCCGTCGCGAAGGGCATATGGATGTAGGAGGCCAAGAGGTTACCGTTGGCGTAGCCATCCAGTCTGGAGGATGCGCCTGCGCGGCGGGGCTGGACGCGCCAGGCCGCGCGGTCTTCATTCAAGCCCTCTTGTTCGCTCCATCGGCTCCAGTGAAACTCATGCCCGCGCAAGGTCTCCCCGGCAGGAATGAGAAAGTTGCCGCGTGGCGAGGTCACAGCACGGTAACCCAGGCCCGCGAGTTTGGGCGTCATGATCATCTCGCCCGGCGCCAGTCCTGCCATGGCATGGCGTTGTCCCTCTAGGTCGGTGAGTCCCTGAGATAGGTACATGAAGCCGCCGCATTCGGCGTAGATGGGCAGACCGCGGGCGTGGGCCGCCCGCAGGTCGTCAAAAAGAGGCTGGTTGGCAGCCAGGGCTTCGGCGTAAAGCTCGGGAAAACCGCCGCCGATGTAGATGCCCCGAACATCAGGGGGGAGCTGGCCATCGCGCAGGGGACTGAAGGGGCGGATTGCCGCGCCCGCGGCCTCCAGCAGGTCCAGGTTATCCTGATAGTAGAAGCTGAAGGCTTCATCTTGGGCCACGGCCAGGGGAACCGCGCCGCCAGGAATGTCGACCATCTCCCGCACCCGGTCGAACACATCCTCGCCGGACGGCAATTTGGGCGCTTGGCGGGCAATACGCAGGATGGCGTCGAGATCAATGTGATGCCTGACGACATCGGCTGCGCGGGCGACGAAAGTGTTGAGCTCGCCTCGCTCGTTGGTGGGCACGAGCCCCAGATGGCGTTCGGGGATGTGCAAACGTGCGTCCTTGGTCAGCCATCCCAGCACGGGCAGCCCCGTGGTTTGCTCCACGGCCCTCCTTACCCCTTGGCAATGGCGGGGGGAGCCGCAGCGGTTGAGGAGGAATCCAGCCAGGGGCAGGTCAGGGTCGAACCGTGCGTAGCCCAGGGCCAGCGCGCCGGCGGAGCGGGCCATCTTGCCCACATCCAGCACCAACAGAACGGGCGTACGGGTAAGCTTAGCGATTTCTGCGGTGCTGCCATTCTCATCGGCATAGCTGAAGCCGTCGAACAATCCCATCACCCCCTCGATGACCGCCAGATCGGCCCCCGCGGTCGCATGGGCAAACATGCTGACGGCTCGGGATTTGGGGATCATCCAGACATCGAGATTTCGGCAGGGTCGGCCCGCGGCCAGGGTGTGATACGTCGGGTCGATGTAATCGGGCCCGGCTTTGAAGGGCTGAACAGCCAGGCCGCGCTCACGTAGGGCGGCGATGATGCCCAAGGTAAGTGTGGTTTTTCCGACGCCGGAGCTGTTACCGGCAATGAGAATGCGCGGGGTCATGGTCAATATCTCACATGAGAAAGGAATGCATCAGGGACAATCGTGCAAGGCCTCGCGCCAGACATGGATCAGACCCGTCTCATCCATGATGGCTTGGTCTTCCAGAAGATCATCGACCAGGCCAGAGAACAGAGCCCGGCCCTCCTGCACCACAATGACCCATGTGGCCCATCGTTTCACCATGCCCGGGTCATGGGTGATGAGCAGGATGGTTTTGCCTTGCGCGTGGTAGGCGTCCAGGATGTCGAGGATCGCGATTCGGCCCCAAGGATCCAAACTGGC
The DNA here is from genome assembly GCA_011192085.1 of Caldilineae bacterium. GTDB lineage: Bacteria > Chloroflexota > Anaerolineae > J102 > J102 > M2005. The sequence continues at coordinate 303 of DUEQ01000552.1, read as the reverse complement.
CATGAGTTCATCCAGAGCCAGCACGTCGGGCCGCATGGCCAACACGCCGGCCAGAGCCACCCGGGCTTTCTCACCGCCACTCAAAGCATGGGTGGGCTGGTCGAGAAGATGGCGAATATCGCAGATCGCTGCGGCCTCCTGCACTCGTGCACGCGCTTCAGCCTCACTCAGTCCCAAATTCAACGGCCCGAAGCTGATGTCCTGCCTGACGCTGGCCGAGAAAAGCTGATCATCCGGATGCTGGAAGACCAAACCCACTTTTTGCCGTAAAGCCCTAAGGCCGGAACGAGAATAATCCAAGGG
>DUEQ01000551.1 GCA_011192085.1 Caldilineae bacterium | reverse complement strand
TGCCGGGCCAGGTGCGAGCCGTGCACGCGGCCTCGGGCGACGCGGTCAGCCAGGGCCAGACCCTGATGCTGCTGGAGGCGATGAAGATGGAGATCCGCGTCCAGGCCCCCTGCGACGGCGTGGTGGAGGCTGTGCGCGCGGACGCGGGCCAGGTGGTGGAGAAGGATGAGGTGTTGGTGGTGGTGGGGTGTGGAGGGGATGACGTTTGACGATTTACGCTTGACGCCGGCGGCGAACGCCATTGTATTGGCTAGGGTCAAAGATCGCCCTGGAAGACCTGTAGAGTTACCCTCACTTCGCCCAAACTAGCTCGCTTTCCACTGTCCGCACCAGGGAGTCGGCTCGGAGTTCGGGCAGGTTGTAGATGGAGCCGCCCAACGCCCGGGCCAACTTCTTGGCTAACCCCCGGTCGAACGCCTCGTGCTCCATGTTGATGGTGATGGTGCGGATCTTGGCGTGCTTGAAGAGCTCTGCCATGCGCATGGCTTCCTCCTGCGCGGGCAGGCCCGTCATGCTCACATTGCCCGCGCCGTCGGTGAGCAGCACCATGATGGGCCGGGTCTCGGAGTCCCGCCGCCGCGCGGCCATGATCACGTTGTAGGCCAGGAACAGGCCTGAGGAGAGGGGCGTCTTGCCGCCCACGGGGATGTCGCGCAGGGCCTTTTCCGCCAGCTCCACGCTGTTGGTGGGGGGTAGCACGACGCGCGCCCGGTCCCGCTGGAACACAATCATCCCCACCTGATCCCGGCGCTGGTACGCGTCCACCAGAAGGGAGAGCACCGCGCCCTTGGTGGCCTCCATGCGCTCGGACGCAGCCATGGACCAGGACGCGTCCACCACGAAGAGGATGAGGTTGGACGCCCGACGCACCCGCACCTTCTTTTGCAAGTCCTGGCGTTCGATGATGAAGGCCACGCCCCGTCGATCCCGATGGGTCTGGTGCACTGCGGCCTCGCGCAGGGTGGCGTCGAACGCGATGTCGCTGGCCCGTTCGCGACCTACAGGCCGGGCCTTGATGTAACGCCCCCGCTTGCGGTCGGTGCGCGTGGTGGAGCGTCGTCCCCCTTTGGAGCGAGTCATGCGGTCGAGTTTCGTGTCGAACCGCTTGGCCTTGAAGGTCTCGCCCACGGGGACAACGCGGCGGGGAGCTTGTTTCGCGCCCCCCTGTTGCGAATCTGCGGGCGCGTTCTGATAGCTGTCGTTGACGGGCGCGAATTCATCATACCCCGAGGGCGCGCCCTCTTGCCCCTCGCCCATCACGGGGTCATCGGCTTTTTTTTTACGTCCTGAGGCGACTGATCCCCATCCATGCCCTCCTGCTTCTCCTGAAACGCGGCGTCGGCCTGGGCCCGGGCCTGCTCCAGTTTCTCGCGCAACTGCCGCGGACGCAGCACACCCTCTTCGAAGGGCTGACGTTTCATGCGGTGGGGCAGGGCCAGCTCCGCGCCGATGAGGATATCCCGCTCCGTGATCGCCAGTCGTCCTTCGAACGCGGCGTTGGCCAGCGCGGTCTTGAGGATGACGATATCCGCGCGGTGGCCGTCCACCTCGAAGGAGGCGGTGAGATTGGCGATGAGGTAGAGGTCCCGGTCGGTGTATCCCACCAGGGGCAGCCGCATCCGGGCCTGTTCGATTTCTCGCGAGAGCGTCTCCTCTTCCTCCCGCCATTGTTCATAGAACCCCTCCGGGTCCTGGTCGAAGGCCAGGCGACGGCGCACGATCTCCACCCGGGCCCGGGCGTCGGGGATGCCCTCGATGTCCACCGCGTGGGCGAAGCGGTCGAGCAATTGCGGCCGCAAGTCGCCCTCCTCCGGGTTCATGGTCCCCACCAGGATGAAGCGGGCCGGATGCTGGAAGCTGACCCCCTCCCGCTCCACCACGTTCACGCCCATGGCCGCGGAGTCCAGCAGCAGGTCCACCACGTGGTCATCCAGCAGATTGATTTCATCGACATAAAGCATGCCGCGATGGGCCGCGGCCAGCACGCCCGGCTCGAAATGGCGCTCGCCCTTCTTGATGGCCTGTTCGATATCCAGGGCGCCTACGACTCGGTCTTCGGTGGCGCTGACGGGCAGGTCCACGAAGCTGATCCTGCGACGGGCCACGGGCAGGCGGCCCTCCCGCTCCAGACGCTCCTGGCATTCGGTGCAGAGGTACGCGGGCTGGTTGGGGTCGCAGCCGAAGCGACAACCCTCGACGACTTCGATCTCGGGGAGCAGGGCCGCTAGCCCGCGGGCCGTGGTGGATTTTGCGGTCCCGCGCTCCCCGCGGATGAGCACGCCGCCGATCTGGGGATCGATGGCGTTAAGGATGAGGGAGCGTTTCATCCGCTCCTGACCGACAATGGCGGTGAAGGGATAGACTCGATGCATGGGATGGTTGGGGTGAGTGGTTGTGTGTGGGAAAAGGCGGCTTCAGGGAAATTATACGGCAAAAAGGACGTGGGTTGAAAATAACGTCCGTGGTCCGAGGTCCAACGTCCAATCTCTTTTTCTCACTTTTCACTTCTCGATAGGCGGCTTGACTTGCAGCCAGCGCTGGTCGATGCGCTGGAATAACCAAACCGCCAGAGTGAGCAGCATGAGCAATTCGGCCAAGCCCGCCACCACCCACCAGCGGAACAGCCACGCGCTCCCCATACCGATGATGAAGAAGGCCAGCATCAGGGCCAGAGCGCCCTCGGAGCTGTTGTCGGAGGCTTGGGTCCGACCTCTCAGACGCCATCCTGCGCCCATGCCCGCGACCGCGAGGAGGCTGCCCAGGATGAGGATATGGACGCCTTTGAGGCGTGGGATGTGCACCACCCATACGCCGCAACTTCCCGCCCGCGCTGGGATGGGATAGGCGCTGCTGACGTAGGCGCTGATCATGACGAAGCGGCCGCCATAGACCCCAGCTGAGGGTTCGCAACAGTGCTGGAGGATGAGTTTCTCCGCCGGCTCCAGGCTGAAACTCACCTTCTCCTCATCGACCAGGAGGATATGCCGCCGGGCCAGACGCCAGCGCACGAATTGCTGGATGGGGCGGTCCAGGGGATTGCTGAGCCGGATCCATGCCCTCGCGGATTCGTCGGGCGTGATCACCAGGGAGCAGCGCAGGCTGGAAAGATGCTCGCCCGCCACGCCCGCGTCGAACAAGCTGGCTTCAAGTCCAGCCCAGGCGATGCCGCCCAGCAGCCATGCGCCAGCGACGAAACCGATGATGAAAAGAAGGGTTCCCCATCGGCTGAGAGATGGCCGTGAGGTGGCGTTCATGAGATGATTATACCACGACGGGCCATGGATAATGGGGGGCGAACAGGTCTCTGGAGAGCGGCCGTTGGATTACTGATCGCTGTACGCAAACTGGCTCATATACAGATCGTAGTAGAAACCCTTCTTCGCGAGGAGTTCGTCGTGGGCGCCTCGCTCGATGATCTCGCCCTGATGGAGAACGAGGACCTGGTCCGCGTTGCGGATGGTGCTGAGGCGATGCGCGACGACGAACGTGGTGCGCTCCTGCATCAGGCCCTCCAGCGCGGCCTGGATCTGGCGTTCGGTGCGGGTGTCCACGCTGCTGGTGGCCTCGTCCAGGATGAGGATGCGGGGGTTGGCGAGGATGGCCCGGGCAAGGGCGATGAGCTGACGCTGTCCCTGGCTCAGGCCCGAACCCCGCTCGCCCAGCATCGTCTCATAGCCCCGGGGCAGCCGCTCGATGAAATCGTGAGCTCGGGCCAGTTTCGCGGCCTCGATGACCTCCTCGTCGGTGGCGTCGGGCCGCCCGAAGCGGATGTTGTTCATGACGGTGTCGCTGAAGAGAAAGGTGTCTTGCAGCACGATGCCGATCTGCTTGCGCAGGCTGGCCAGGGTCACATCCCGCACGTCGATGCCGTCGATGCGCACCGCGCCCTGGCTCACATCGTAGAAGCGGGGGATAAGGTTGATGATGGTCGTCTTGCCCGCGCCGGTGGGGCCCACCAGGGCGACGGTCTCGCCCGAACGGGCGTGCAAACTCACACCCTTCAGCACGGGCTCACCCGGATTGTACTCCGCCCACACGTGATTGAAGACCACATCCCCCTGGATGGGGGGCATCTCTATGGCGTCGGGCTTCTCTACGATATCCGTTTCCTCGTCCAGAAACTGGAAGATGCGCTCGGAGCCGGCGATGGCGCTCTGCAGGTTCGTCCACAGCACCGCGATCTGGCGGATGGGCTGGTTGAAGCGCTGCACGTAACCCAGGAAGGTGACGATAAGGCCCAGGGACACCAGAGTCCCGCCAATGGCCTGGCCACGCAGCAGCAAAAGGCCGCCCACGGTGATGACGATGGCGATGGCCACATAGCCCAGGGCTTCCAGCACGGGCGCCAGGGCCGAGGTGTAGGTCACGGCCTTGATGTTCGCGTCCCGGTTGGCCGCGTTGCTCTGGCGGAAGGCCTCGATGTTCACATTCTCCCGGCTGAAGGCCTGCACCTCCCGCACCGCGGCGATGTTCTCCTGCAACTCCGCGTTCACATTGCCGATCTCCTGACGGGTGACGCGGAAGGCCTTGCGGGCCTGGGCGCTGAGCCACCAGGTGACCAGGCCCATAATGGGCAAGAGGGCGATGCTGATGAGCGCGTAGGCCCAATTCAGGGTGATCATCTTCCACGCGATCCACCCTAGGAGCACGACGGAGCTGATGACCTGCACCACGCTGAAGCTGATGACCTGCTGGATGGTGTCGGTGTCGTTGGTGAGGCGGCTCATGATGTCGCCCGCGTCGTGTCGGGTGAAGTAGGAGAGGGAGAGTTCGTGGATGTGATTGAAGATCGCCACCCGTAGATTGCGGAGCACGTGCTGACCCGCCCAGGCCATGGCGTAGAACATGAGCCCGGTGGCGAGGGCCGCCAGCACATACAGGCCCACGACCACCAGCACGAGCTTGCCCAGACCGGTTAGATAATCCTGGGGGGTGGCGTCCGCGGGCAGGGGATCGTACCAGCAGTTGGTCTGGCTGGGGGTTTCGACGCCCATCCTGGCCCTCATCTCTGTCATAGCGCTTCCCTCGCCGCGGGAGAGGAGCGCGGGCGTGATGTAGCAGTCCACACTCTGGCCGATGAGCTCGGGCGCGGTCACCTGGGCCCACGTGCCCACTCCCAGGAAGAGTGCGGCCAGGATCAGGGCCAGAAGGTAAGGCTTGAAGTATTTGAAAAGTCGAGCCAGGGTCGATTTGACATCGGCGGCGCTTTGGGCTTCGACTTGGAGGTCTCTATCGAGATGCATTGATGGGTTCTCCTCAATTCACATCATCCACGAGTTGGCTGTAGTAGATTTCGGCGTAGTGGGGGCTGTTTTCCAGCAAGTCGGCGTGCTGGCCCTGGGCGACGATGCGGCCCTTTTCCAGGACGATGATCAGGTCCGCGCTCATGACCGTGCTGATGCGTTGGGCGATGACGAAGCTGGTGCGGCCTTCCATGAGCTTCTCCAGAGCCGCCCGGATCTTGGCCTCCGTGGCCACGTCCACGCTGGCGGTGGCGTCATCCAGGATGAGGATGCGGGGGGCCATGAGCAGGGCCCGGGCGATGGCGATGCGCTGTTTCTGGCCGCCGCTGAGGGTCGTGCCTCGCTCTCCCACGGGGGTGTCGTAGCCGTCGGGAAAGCTCATGATGAAGTCGTGCGCGGCTGCGGCCTTGGCCGCGGCGATGATCGCGTCCATGCTGGCGTCGGGCCGGCCAAACGCGATGTTGTCCTTGATGGTGCCGCTGAAGAGGGTCGTCTCTTGTAGCACGATGCCGATCTGCTTGCGCAGGCTGGCCAGGGTCACATCCCGCACGTCGATGCCGTCGATGCGCACCGCGCCCTCGCTCACATCGTAGAAGCGGGGGATAAGGTTGATGATGGTGGTCTTGCCGCTGCCCGTCGCGCCCAGCAGGGCCACGGTCTGGCCCGGTTGAGCCTCGAAGCTGACGTGGGAGAGCACGGGCTCCCCTTCGGGATAGTAGCGGAAGGTGACGTCGTCGAAGGTGACGCAGCCCTCAATGGTGGAGAGTTCGATGGCGTGGGGTTTCTCCACGACCTCGTTGCGGGCGTCGAGGATATCGAAGATGCGCTTGGCGCTGGCCGCGGCCTGGCTCATCTGGCTGATGATGAAACCGAGCTGGCCCAGGGGGAAGAAGACGTACACCAGGTAGAGGCTGAATTTCTGCCATTGCCCCAGGGTAAGATCGCCATAAATGATCTGTTTGCCGCCGAAGTAGAGAACCGCGGCCTGGCCCAGGTTGACGACCAGGAAGACGATGGGAAAGAGGAAGCTGAAGATGCGGACGACTTTGAGCTGTTGCGCCATGTAGTCATCCGCAGATCGCTCGAATTTGGCTTTCTCCTCGGGGTTCCGGGCGAAGGCTTTGACCACTTTGATGCCCGCCAGATTTTCCTGTAAGATGGCGTTCAGACGGGAGAGACGGCGCTGCACTTCCACGAACATGGGCTGGGTGATCTTCCCAAACACCATGAACATGAACAGGGCGATGGGCATGATGGGGAGAATGATCAGGGTGAGTTTGGCGTTGGTGAGGAAGAGGATGATCAGGGTGCCGGTGAGCATGATTACCGCCTGCAACGCCATGACCATCCCCTGCCCGATGAAGCGCCGCACCTTCTCTACATCGTCCGTGGCCCGCACCATGAGCTGGCCCGTTTGGTTGCGGTCGTGATAGCTGAAGGAGAGCCGCTGGATCTTGGCGTAGAGCTCATTGCGGAAGTCGAAGGCCACGTTCTGGCTCATGACCTGGGAGAGGAAGGTTTGGGCGAAGGAGAAGCCCGCTCGGGCCACGGCGAAGGCCACGATGAGCCCCGCGGACCAGAAGATGGCCGTTTCCGCGTTGTTGGAGAACTGGTCGTACTGCGCCATGGTCCAGCCCAGTTTTTCCAGGGCCATGGGCAGGAATTGGGAAGGGATGTTGGCGAGCTGTTGGGCGATCATGCCGTTGGTCACCGCGTCCAGAATCATCTGCACCATCTGCGGGACCATGAGCTGGGCGGCCACGCTCACGAAGATGGCCGCGTAGGCCAGCAGCGTCATGTTTTTGTAGTGGCCGACGTATGTCACCGCCCGCCACAAGGGTTTGAAACTGGTTTTTTGTCTTTTGCCTCGCTTGCTGCGCGGCATGGTCATGGATGCTTGCAAGGGTGAATTTCCTTGAAAGTATGGGTGAGAATGTCTAACGGTTCACGGTGCTGATCACGGATCACTTTCCCTACATCGCCCTTCGGGCAGGCCGCCGTGGCGGGCGAGGGATTGGTAGAACTTGCGAAGCAGGGCGAGGAGCTGCTCTCGCTCTTCGGGCGCAAGGTCGCCCGCGAGCTCGTTGAGAAAGTGCAGATGCTGGGGCGATCGCGCCCGCACCAGCTCCCGGCCTTCGTCGGAAAGCTGGATGATGAAGCTGCGGCGATCGGTGGGAGACACCGCGCGGGTGACCAGGGCTTGCTCCTCCAGAGAGCGTAGCAGGGAGCTGATGGTGTTCTTGGAGACGCCGCGGGCCTGGGCCAGCTCGGTGGGGGAGACGCCCGGCTCGCCCATCTCCTCGGCCATGAACAGGTGGAGAAGGATGCGCCATCGGGGGCTGGAAAGGCCCTCCTCTTTCATCCGGGCCTTGAAAATGGTTTCATAGCCGGTGGCGATGAGTCTGATGAGGCGCGACAACTCCGCGCCGCTGAGGTCTTCGACGCCGAAAGAGGCGATGATGTTGTGGATGGAATGGCGATAGGGGCTGGGCACGATAGGGTTCTTTAGGGAATGGGCGTGGGAGCGCTATCGTAATGGATCGAATTATCCGAAGTGGAACTAAATTTGTC
>DUEQ01000550.1 GCA_011192085.1 Caldilineae bacterium | reverse complement strand
GACCGCACTGTTAGATGAGGTGAGTTATGAAAGGGTTACACGTTTCATGACGTTGTGGAAGGATGTTTGGATTACGCTTCAAGATGTGATATACATTCCTTACGGATGGTAGCAGCACAGCGGAACAGGCGACACGGGCGGCAGCCCGCCGATGCCGATGAAGGGAGGATGGACGACGGACGACGCATGGTCGCCTGACCGCCATCGTCCATGGTCTATCGTCTATTTTCGAAACAGGTCTTCCACCGCCATCTTTGGCGTCATCTGACACGATGGCGTTTGTCGTCAGCGTCCAGCATACATCACCCAGTTGCAGGCGTCAGGCGGGCGTTGACGCTTCTTTCGTTTAAGTCGAGTGAGGTTATCTTATGAGCAGCCATGATTTGCAACAAATCAAGGGCATCGGCCCAACATACGCGCAAAAGCTCGCGGACGCGGGCATCGTCACATTGCAGGACCTCGCCCGGACCACGCCCGAGCAACTGCACGAGATCGTCCATGCCCGAGGCCGGATGGCCAACTATGCCCTCTGGATTCAGCAGGCCCGCGAGCTGGTCGCCGCGAGCGGCGAAGCGCCCGAAGAAGCGGCTCCCCCGACCGAGGAAGCGCCCGTGGAGCGAACTGAGGAGGCCAAGGAGGCGGACGATGAGCTTCAGGCCGAGCTCCAGGACCTGGTGAAGGAGCTCAACGACCTGGCAGCGGAGCTGAAACGGCTCGCGCCCCAGTTCCAACCGCCGCCCTACATCCCCCAGCGCATGAAGACCCTCCTGGCCGAAAACCTGGACCGCTTCGCGCCCGAGACGGTCAAAAACCTGCAAGAGAGTCTGGAGGGCGCGACCCTGGACGATTTCAAGGATTTCGAGACCTGGAAGGGCGTGTGGTTCACCATCAACTACCTGATCAAACTGGAGGCCAGCGAGCGCGGGCGCGTTCTGGCCGAACGCCTGGCTCACCTGCCCGGCGTCAGCACCCTAGAGGACCTGAAGGAGATGCTCAAGGATACGCCCCCGGAGGAGTTCCTGAACCCCGAGACCTGGAAGGGCGTTTGGTTCTTGATCAACTACGAGCTAAAGCACGTGACCAGCGATCTAAAAAAGCGTCTGGTGGGCGACGCGACGCAGGAAGAGGACGGCTGGGATGATGAGGCGTGGGATGATGATTGGAACGAGGAAGATTGGGAGTAAGGCGTTGCGTGCGACCTATCACCCGACCAGCCGCCGGAATCGCTTGGTGAGCGCTGCGATCATCATCCGGTCATCCTCGTTCCACCCCATCAGCATCAACGCGGCCAGATACGGCCCAACCACGAGCAGCGCGGCGACGGCCAGCGTCATCAGGCCCGTAACGGGCATCCAGCGCGTCAGCAGCCAGCCGGCCAGGCCCGCGGGGAGGGCCGCGATGAACGGGCGCAAGGTGTGTCGATTGTAGGGCTGGATGCGCAGCAGATAGCCCACCTCGCCCAGATTGACCAGGTTGACCACGATCAGGCTGATCATGCCTGCCGTCGCCGCGCCCGTGATGCCAAACTCGGGGATGAGCAGGAAATCGAGGCCCAGGGCCACCAGCAGGGTGAGGAAAGCATTGAACAAGGCCAGGTTGGAGTAGCCCGTCATCAACAGGATGACGCCCACGGAGCCGGTGCTGAAATTGATGAGCGTGCTCAGGCTGAGGATGCGCAGCACAGTCACCCCCGTGGCGAAATCTTGACCAAAGAAGCCGATGAATACGTCGGCATACAGAAAAAGCACCAGGAGGATGGGCATGGCCGCCATGATCACCCAGCGGGTGACCAGCTTGAACAGCGCACCCAGCCGTTGCATCTCCCCTCGATGGTGCAGGTCCGCAATGACGGGCATGAAGATGGCGTTGAATGCGGTGAGCACCATCACGGGCAGGGTGGCGAAGCGCATGGCCGCGTTATAGATGCCCGACGCGCCGGCCTGGTTGTAGATGCCCAGGACCATGATCTCAGTGCGCCCGTTGAGATACACCAGCACGCTGGAAAGCAGCAGGGGGAAGGAGTACTTCAGGAGCTCGGTGGTCAGGCCCGGTTCCCAAGCCGCTTTTTTCATGGTCCGGGTGTAGCGCCGGGCCAGGCGGAAGAGAAAGTAGAGTGCGAGGACGCTGCCCACTATCTGGGCGATGGCGAAGGCGATGGTGGGGGTGAGCGCGGTGACGCCCAGCACGAAGAAAAGGGCCACCGCGGCCAGAAGTTTCGTCAGGGGGATGAGGGTGTTCGGGATCAGCGCCCGATAGCGCATGGTGCGGAAGGCCTGAGTGCCCGCCACGCCGATGCTAACCATGACCATGGCAGGGAGCGCCAGGGCGAACAGGGGAAACAGCGTCAAGAGATAGGTTTTGTCGTTCCAGTGGAACAGGCGCAGGAAGAGCTGAGGAAACAGCGCCAGGACCAGGGCCACGGTCACGCTCACCCCCAGGCCAATGCTGATGGCTGTGAGGATGACCTGGCGGATGGCGCCACCATCGCCCGCCTGGCGCTTGATGCTCACATAGCGGATGGCGCCTCGATCCAGCCCCATCACCGAAAAGCGGGAAAGGAGGGTGACGGTGGTCACTCCCAGGGTGTAGAGTCCGAACGCTTCCGCGCCCACCAAGCGGGCCACCAGCACCGTGAACAGGAAATTGAGGAAATAGTAGAGGAGGTTGCCTCCCAGGCCCAGGCCCGCGCCGCGCGCGATCTGTCCCACCTCCCTTTCGATGCTGGCGAGGGCGTCCGAGGGCGAGGCCGCGTGATCTGAGGACATGGTTTTCTCGATACTACAGATACGGCCCCACGATGTTGCGCAAGCGTCCGATGCCCTCAATCCCCACGATGACTTCATCGCCCGGCTGCAGAAAGACAGGTGGATCGCGGAAGACGCCTACGCCGCCCGGCGTGCCCGTGGTGATGATGTCGCCCGGTTCCAGGGTGAAGGCGCGGGAGCAGAACGCGATGAGTTTGGGCACGGTGTGGATGAGTTGATTCGTGTTGCTCTCCTGCCGGAGTTCGCCGTTCACCCAGCAGCGGATGGGCATGGCGTGGGGATCGGGCAGTTCGTCAGTCGTGACCAGGACCGGGCCCATGGGCGCGAAGGTGTCCAGGCTCTTGCCCCGCACCCATTGCTTGTCCCGCCATTGCAGGTCGCGGGCTGTGACGTCGTTCAGGCAGGTGTAGCCGGCCACATACGCGTACGCGTCCTCCTCGCTCACGCGATACGCCCGCTTGCCGATAACCACGGCCAGCTCGGCCTCGTAATCCACCTGGGAAGTCAGGTTGGGGTCCCAACGGATTTCCCCGTCGGGGTGGTTGACCGCGGTGGAGAATTTGGTAAACAGGGTGGGTTCTTCAGGGGGCGTCTTGCCCTGCTCCAGACAGTGATCGAGATAATTCAGGCCCACGGCCACGATCTTGCCCGGTTTGAGGATGGGCGCCAGGCGTTGGACGTCGGTCAGGGGGATGGGGTGAGCCGCGGCCGCGGCTTCCAGGACCTGGTCCAGGCCCGATTCGATGAGCGATTTCACATCGGGCCAGGGCAGAGGCAATACCGCATCTCCCTTTTCCAGACCAGCCATGATGTCATTGCGATAGCGAAAGGTCATCAAACGCATGGGGAGCTCCTCTCTCGAAGATGGTTTTGGCGTCGTTTGCGAAACAGTGCCGACGGCCAGATTAGCCGAGGCTAACGAAAAGTGAAAAGTGAAAATCAGTAGGACTCACGATGTCATGCGCCGGGCGTCAACTCCCGAAAGCGCATGTCCAGGTGGATGGTCTCGCGCAGGCCTTCCGCCAACGACCATTGGGGGCGATAGTCCAGCAACCTGCCCGCCTTCTCGATATCGGCAACCAGACGCTGCACCCCGCCTGACTGCTTTTGGTTGAACAGCACATGGGCCTGGCGACCGGTCACCTCCTCGATCAACTCAATGAGGTCATTCACGCTAGTCTCCACCCCCGAACCAATGTTAATCACCTCGCCATCGAGATGGGGCTGCTCCCCCGCGGCCATGAGCGCGTCCACCACATCCTCCACATAGACGTAATCTCGGGTCTGTTTGCCGCTGCCGAACACCACCAGCGACCCGCCCAGCATGATGCGGTTCAGGAATTGGGGCACCACCGGAGGATAGGCCGGAGGCAGGGATTGTCCCGGTCCATAGGCGTTGAAAATGCGCAGAGCCACGGCCTCGATGCCGTAGTGGCGGCCCAAGGTGAAGATGTAGTGTTCCGAGGCYAACTTGCTCACCGCGTAGGGCGTGCGCAGATCGGGCGGGACCTGTTCATCCACGGGCTGGCGCTTCTGATCGCCRTAGATGGTGCCCGATGAAGCCAGCACGATGCGGGGCGTGCCCAGCGCTCGCATGGCCTCCATCAGCGTCACGGTCCCGCYTACATTGACGTCATTGTATTCGCGGGGATAGAGCACCGATTGCGGCAGGGAGACCTTGGCCGCCAAGTGATAGACCACGTCGATGTCGTGGAGCAGGGTCCAGAGCTTGGGTTGGTCTCGAACATCGCCGCGGGTGAAGAGCACCCGACTGTCCAGCGCCTCCTTCTCCCCCGTACTAAGATCATCGATGACCCGAACGTTATGGCCTGTTTCGACCAGCTTGTTGGCCAGGCGCCGTCCGAGAAAACCAGCTCCACCCGTGATGAGATAGTTCATAAGTGCGTACGACTCGCAGAATGGGATAGCGTCGAAATGGGGCAATGTTATCTCAGCCGTTTGCATTATAACACAATCGGCAAGGGGAAGGCAGAATGAGGATTTCCAATAGGTCCATAGGGCGAATGGCAGGAGGTCAGCTTGGGGGATTGCTGGCGCTGAACCGGGCTTGACAAACCAACGCCCGCAAGCTATGATGCCCAAAACGATCTCTCTCAAACCACCTTTATTCTTGAGTTCCCCATGCGTATCCTCATCACTGGCGGCACAGGGCTCATCGGGCGGGCGCTCATCGACCTGCTCCTGCCCGAGGGCCACGAGATCATCGTCCTCTCCCGCAATCCGGCCCGGGTGACGCTGCCCGCGGGGGTGCAGGTCGCGGGCTGGGACGCGCGCAGCGCGCAGGGGTGGGCGCATCTGGCCGAGGGCGCCGACGCCATCGTGAATCTGGCCGGAGAAAGCATCGCAGGCGCGGGCGCCATCCCCGCCCGCTGGACCGCGGCCCGCAAACGCCGCATCCTCGAAAGCCGTCTCAACGCGACCCGAGCCGTGGTCGAGGCCATCGACCAGGCCCGGGCGAAGCCCAAGGTCCTGGTGCAGGGCTCCGCGGTGGGGTACTACGGCGGTCGGGTGGATGACGTCGCGCTGGACGAGGACGCGGCGCCCGGCGACGATTTCCTGGCGGAGGTGGCCGTGCAGTGGGAGGCGGCCAGTGCGCCGGTGGAGGCCATGGGCGTGCGTCGCGCTCTCGCCCGCACGGGGCTTGTGCTCAGCGCCACAGGGGGCTCCCTGCCCCCCACGCTGCTGCCCTTCAAGCTCTTCCTGGGCGGACCCCTGGGTCACGGCCTGCAATGGTGGCCATGGATTCACATCCGGGATGAGGTCCGCGCCCTGGTCTTTCTCATCACTGAGCCGCGGGCCGCGGGGCCGTTCAATCTGACCGCGCCCAATCCCGTCACCAATCGAGCATTCGCCCGCGTGTTGGGCAAAGTCATGCGCCGCCCCTCCCTGCTTCCTGCGCCCGCGTTCCTCCTGCGCCTGGCCCTGGGCGAGATGGCCGATCTCCTGCTGAAAGGGCAGCGGGCCCTTCCCAAACGCCTGTTGGAACTGGGGTTCGAGTTCGAATATCCCCATCTGGAAGGCGCGTTGCGGGATTTGTTGGGAAGATAAATCCCACGCAGAGAGGCCAAGACGCGACGGGAAAAGAAGAAAAGGAGGTGAGCCGCGCCGGTCGAGGTGCGACTCACCTGGGTGCATCATCCATTCGCGGAGGCGGGGATGCCTGCGCTGCCGGGGATGGCGGGGGTGGTGCGAGCGCCTTCAGGTCGAGGGCCGAGGATGGCCTCAAGCTGGGCCGCGTCAATGGTCTCCTTCTCCAGTAAGGCCTGGGCCAGCGCGTCCAGCTTGTCGCGGTGCTGGTTGAGGAGCTCGGTCGCATAACGATGGCGGTCGTCCAGCAGGCTGCGCACGGCCTCATCGATGCGGGCCGCGGTGGCCTCGCTGTAATCCCGCCCGGTGGCCAGCTCATAACCCAGGAAGGGCTGCTCCTCGTCGGTCTGAAATGCCACCAGACCGAGCTCGCTCATGCCCCAGCGGGTGACCATGCGCCGGGCCAGTTTCGTGGCCTCCACCAGGTCGCTCTCCGCGCCCGTGGTGATCTCATCGAAGACGATTTCCTCCGCGGTGCGCCCGCCCAGCATGACGGCCAGTCGAGCCAGCAGGTAGCTCTTGCTCAGATTGTACTGATCCTTGGCCGGGAGCTGTTCGGTCACGCCCAGGGCCCGGCCGCGGGGGATGATGGTCACCTTGATCACGGGATCAGCCTCTTTGGTGAACCAGGCCACGACCGCGTGCCCGCCCTCGTGATAGGCGATAACCTTGCGGTCTTCCTCCTCCAGCAACAAGGTGCGAGCCCCGCCCAGGATGATCTTGTCCTGAGCTTCGTAGAAATCCTGCATGGTGATGACCGTGTGGTCGTGACGGGCCGCGGTGAGCGCGGCTTCGTTGCACAGGTTGGCCAGATCCGCGCCGCTGAAGCCGGGCGTAGCCGCGGCGATGATGGCGAGATTGACGTCGTCAGCCAGCTTGAGATGGCGGGTGTGGATCTTCAGGATCTCCAGGCGGCCCTGGTAGTCGGGCAGGCCCACGGTGACCTGGCGGTCGAAGCGGCCCGGACGCAGCAGGGCCGGGTCGAGCACATCGGGCCGGTTGGTCGCTGCCAGGACGATGACCTCCTCGTCCGCATCAAAGCCATCCATCTCCACCAGGAGCTGGTTCAAGGTCTGCTCCCGCTCGTCGTTGACCGCGCCAACGCCTGCGCCGCGGCGACGGCCCACCGCGTCGATCTCATCAATGAAGATGATGGCGGGGGCTTCGGCCTTGGCCTGGGCGAAGAGGTCCCGCACCCGGCTGGCGCCCACGCCCACGAACATCTCCACGAACTCAGATGCGGAAATGGAGAAGAAGGGCACGCCCGCCTCGCCTGCGACCGCCTTGGCCAGCAGGGTCTTGCCTGTGCCAGGCGGGCCCACCAGCAGCACCCCGCGGGGGATGCGCGCGCCGATGTCGTGGTATTTCTGCGGGTTGCGCAAGAAATCGACCACCTCCATCAGGTCCCGCTTGGCCTCCTCCGCGCCCGCCACATCCGCGAAGGTAACTCCCGTGGCCTCGCCCACGTATTTGCGGGCGCGGGCTTTGCCGAAGCTTAACATGTTGCCCGCCTGCCCCATCATGCCGCGATTGGCCATCCATCCCAGCAGCAGGAAAAAGAGCAGGAGGGGCAGCCATTGCACCAGCAGGCTCACCCACACCGGATTCGCGGGCGGTTTTACATCCACCTCGACGTCGTGGGCCTTGAGCAGGGCCATGAGTTCAGCGTCGCCCACGACCGCGGGGTAAGTGGTCTTGAAGGCCTGGATGGTCACCGGGGAAGTGGATGATTCGCCATCGGGCGTGGCTTCCGCCCGGTAGAGACTGAGGAGGCCGGCAGGGGATTCGGGCGTCCAAGGGATAGCTTCCTTGAATTCCCCCTGGATGCGATCGCCCTGGATCGCCACCTGCGCGACGTTGCCTTGCGTCACTTGCTGCACGAAGAGGGAGTAAGGGATCTCCGCGGAGACAGGGCTGTTTCCCATTGCAGGCCAAAAGACGACCACGTTCCACAGCAGGAGGATCAACAGCAGCACCCACCACACCCAGGCGGAAGCGGGAATATTCTGGTCCGGTTTTTGATCGTTTTGAGATGAGCGATTCTGGTTTTGGGCGTTCTTGACGTCGTC
>DUEQ01000055.1 GCA_011192085.1 Caldilineae bacterium | reverse complement strand
CTAAATCAAAGAATGCCTACTATTATCAGCAAGCCGTCCATGAGATCGATGGCGCTTGGGTGGTGACCGAAGAGGGCCGGAAGCTGATGTTTGCCACCTACAGCTATTTGGGCCTTCTGCGGCATCCCTATATCGACCAGGCAGCCAAGGACGCGGTCGACCGCTATGGCACAGGCACCCATGGCGTGCGCCTGCTGGGCGGCACGCTGGATCTCCATCTCGAACTTGAAAAGACCATCGCCCGCTTCCATGGTCGCGATGACGCCATCGTTTTCTCCAGCGGCTATGTCACCAACCTGGCCACCATTTCCACCATCGTGGGCAAGGGCGACTGGGTGATCTCCGACAAATGGAATCACGCCAGCATCGTGGATGGCTGCACCCTGGCCCGCGGCCACTTCGTGCGCTTCCGCCATAACGATATGGCAGATCTGGAGCGGCGGCTGCGTCAAGCGCCCGAAAGCGCGGGCAGGCTCGTGGTGGCCGATGCCGTGTTCAGCATGGATGGCGACATCTTCCCCTTGCCCGATGCGGTGGCGCTCTGCCGCAAGTATAACGCCCGACTGATGATCGACGAAGCCCACAGTTTGGGCGTGCTGGGCGCGACGGGACACGGCATCGAGGAATACTTCGACATGCCCGGAGTCATCGACATCAAAATGGGCACCCTCAGCAAAACGATCCCGGGCGTGGGAGGTTACATTGCAGCCGACGAGGAGATGATCACCTATCTCAAACACGCGGCCCGGGCGTTCATTTTCTCTGCTGCACTGCCGCCCGCAGTGGCCGCAGCCTGCAAGGCGGGATTCGAAGTTATCGAGCGCGAGGGCGTCGAGCGCAACCGTATCCTCTCGCGTAATGTCAACCACTTCATTCAGGGGTTACAAGACCGCGGGTTCGATACGGGCGTGAGCGTCACCCCCATCGTCCCCATCATGACCTATGATGAAGACAAAGCCTTTATGATGACCAAATACTGTCAGGAGCATGGCGTCTTCGTCCTGCCTGTGTTGCCGCCGGCCGTTCCGCCGGGCAAGAGCCGCTTGCGCGCGAATGTCACAGCCGCGCACACCATCGAGGATATTGACTTCGCGCTGGATGTTTTCGAAGCTGCGGGCAAATACGCGGGCGTCATCTAACGCCCCAACCTACATCAAACGAAAGCCCCCAACCATGGTTGGGGGCTTTCGTTTGATGTAGGTTGGGGCGTTAGATGACG
>DUEQ01000549.1 GCA_011192085.1 Caldilineae bacterium | reverse complement strand
TGGTGGAGCGCCATCCCGCTGCTCCTTTCCATCTGGATGGCTATCGATTACGCCATGGATTACCTGCCAGGGAATCAGATGGCCTATCAGGTGAATGTCCCCTGGATTCCTTCCATCGGGGTGAATTATCACGTGGGCGTCGATGGCCTGAGCGTGCCGCTGGTGTTCCTGACGGCCCTGCTCACCACCCTAGGGTTGTACTATTCTGCCAGGGTCATCCGCAAGCGGGTGAAGGAGTTCTTCGCACTGTTCCTCTTCCTGGCCACGGGCATGTTCGGCGTGTTTGTCTCCCTGGACTTGATCCTGTTCTATGTGTTCTGGGAGATCGGCCTGGTGCCCATGTACTTCCTCATTGGCATCTGGGGGCAGCCCAAGGATCGCCCGCAATATGCGGCCATCAAGTTCTTCTTGTACACGCTGGCGGGCTCCATTTTCATGCTGCTGGCCATGATCGGCGTCTACCTGAGCACGGGCACCTTTGACATTCTGAAAGCGGCTGAGACGGGCGTGTGGGTGAACGCCCCGTTGTTCGCTACGCTTTCCTTCTGGGCCTTCTTTGTGGCCTTCGCCATCAAGGTCCCCAGCTTCCCCTTCCACACCTGGCTGCCCGACGCCCACACCGCGGCGCCCACCGCGGGCTCCGTCATCCTGGCGGGCGTGCTGCTGAAGTTGGGCGCTTACGGCATTCTGCGCATTCTCCTCACCCTCTTCCCCGGCTCCTTCGCTCAGTTCGGCTGGATCGTTGCCCTCTTGGGCGTCATCGGCATCGTGTACGGCGCCTTCGTCTCCCTGGCTCAGACCGACCTGAAGCGGCTGATCGCCTACTCCTCGGTGAGCCACATGGGTTACATCATGCTGGGCATCGGCGCGGTGGCCGTGGCCTTGAATATGAAGGATGCGGAGGGCGCGATGCAGAGCGCGGCCATGGCCTTCAACGGCGCTTCCCTGCAGATGTTCATGCATGGCATCATCACGGGCGCTTTGTTCTTCCTGGTGGGCGTCATCTACGAGCGGGCCCACACCCGCGACCTCAAAGTCTTTGGCGGGCTCAGCGCCGTGGTCCCGGTCTACTACGCCACCATGATGTTCGCCGGTTTCGCTTCCCTGGGCCTGCCCGGCCTGGCCGGGTTCTGGGCTGAGTTCTTCACCTTCCGGGGGGCGTTCGGCATCGTGCCAGTGCTGGCGGTCATCGGCGTCGTGGGCATCGTCATCACCGCGGCGTACATCCTTTATCGCATCATCCAGAGCATCTTCCTGGGCGAATACGATCCCAAGAGCTGGACTCACTGGACGACGGTGTTCGGTGAGCACGCGGATGGGCCCACCGATATGGCTTTGTTCGAGAAGGTCACCCTATGGCCCCTGGTGGCGCTGATGATCCTGTTGGGGCTGTGGCCCACGCCTTTGCTGGCTTATTTCAACGAAGCTGCTATCAACATCCTCTCCAAACTTCCTTTCTAATCCACAGGAGGGATGACTTTGAACGTTTCCGAAATCATTCGCCTTTTGTCGCCTGAATTGATCTTGCTGATCACCGGGTTTGTGGTCATCGGCGTGGATCTGGCGCGGCGTCGGGAGGATGAAGGGCGCATGGCCGCGGCCGTGGCGGTGGTTGGGTTGATCTTGGCCGCGCTGGCCGCCATGTCCCTCTATCTCACCTCGCCCAACGAGATCGTCCTCCTCACCCTGGCGGTAGACCTTTACGGTCTGTTCTTCAAGGTGGCAGCGTTTATCGGCGTAGCGCTGGTGATCATCGCTTCGGTGAATTACATGGCCGGACGCAGCAAGTATCTGGGCGAGTTCTACGCTCTGCTGGTCTTCGCCGCCCTGGCCATCAGCGTGCTGGTCAGCGCCACGAATCTGATCCTGATCTACGTGGGCGTCGAGTTCCTCTCCATCACATCCTACATCCTGGCGGGCTTTCTGCGCGGGGATGTGCGCTCAGAAGAGGCGGCCATCAAGTATTTCCTCTACGGCGCATCGGCCGGAGCGATCCTGCTGTTCGGCATGTCGCTGTTGTTCGGCCTGACGGGCTCCACCGATCTGGCTGCGGTGGGCAAGGCGTTGGGCGCGGAGGGCGATATGCACTGGCTGGGGCTGGTGGCTCTGATGCTGGTGCTGGCGGGTCTGGGCTATAAGGCCAGCCTGGTTCCCTTCCATCAGTGGGCGCCCGATACGTATGATGGCGCGCCTACGCCCATCTCCGCCTTCCTCTCCACCGCGTCCAAGGCCGCAGGTTTCGCCATCGTGGGCCGGGTCTTCCTGGTGGCGTTCCCCCAATTCTATCCCGAGTGGACGCAGATCCTGGCCGCCATGGCCGTCCTTACCATGTTCCTGGGCAATCTCACCGCGCTGAAGCAGAAGAGCGTGAAGCGGATGTTGGCCTATTCCTCCATCGGTCAGGCGGGCTACATCCTGCTGGGCCTGGTCGCGGTGAGCAGCGATCCCACCTTTGGCGGCGTCAATGGCTTGATGATCTACCTCTTCGGTTATATTTTCACCAATGTGGGCGCGTTTCTCCTGCTTCTGCCCATCGAAAAGAAGAGCGGCGGGTCCACGGATATGGCGCAGTTCGACGGATTGGCGACGCGTGCGCCTGGTCTGGCTCTGCTCATGTCCCTCTTCCTCATTTCACTGGCTGGCATTCCTCCCACGGCGGGCTTCATCGGCAAGTTCTACGTCTTTGCTGCGGTCATCAATCAGCAGATGATCCTCCTGGGCGCGCTGGCCGCGTTGAATACGGTGATCGCCGCATTCTACTATTTGAACGTGATTCGCCATATGTATTTCGCGGAGAGTTCGGTGGAGGGCGGCGTCAGCGTGGGCCGCGGTCTGATGACGGTGTTGGCCATCAATGCGGCCATGGTGCTGGCTATTGGCATCTTCGCCCAATTTTTCATGACCTGGGTGAACAATTCGTTGGCGCTGGTCACGGCCAGCGGTTTCTAGCCCCTTCCTCCTTTTCGTCGATCAGTGCAACGCCCGTCTCACCTGTGTGGGGCGGGCGTTTGCGCGCGCGACCTTGGCCAGGGGATGATGGCGCGATGGTGGGAGAGGTTGGATGACATTTTGCCTGCATCGCCCCCTCTTGCTACAATGCCTCCATGACATCCTCCCCTCCTGCCGAACTGAAACTCACCTCCGAGGAGATCGCCTTGCTGGAAGGCGCGGAAGGTCCCGGCGTGCAGCGCGCGATGGAGATCGTGGTCACGCTGGGACGCATCTATGGCGCGCCCGATCTGGTCCCTGTGACCCATGTGCAGATAGCGGGGGTCAGCTACAAGAATTTGGGGGAAGCGGGCGTGGCCTTTCTTCACGCCTGGGCGGAGGAGGGCGCGCGGGCGCGCGTGCCCGCCACTTTGAATCCCGCGGGCATGGAGATGGATCGCTGGCAGGCGATGGGAATCGATCCTGCGTTCGCCCGGCCTCAGATGGAAGCCATCAAGGCGTTCATCCAGATGGGGGTCACCCCCACCATGTCGTGCACACCCTATCTCTTCCCCGATTACGCGCCCGAGCGAGGGGAGCATCTGGCCTGGGCTGAGTCCAGCGCGGTGGCGTGGGCCAATTCGGTAATGGGAGCTTACACTAACCGGGAGGGCGGGCCCAGCGCCCTGGCCGCGGCCATCGTGGGGCGTACAGCCCGTTATGGGTATCATTTGGACGAAAACCGCGTCGCTACCCATGTGGTCGAAATCCGCTGTCCCGTGCGCACCATCGCGGATTTCGGCGCGCTGAGTTACATGGTGGGCAAACGGGTGGGCGCTGGCGTTCCCTGGTTCGCGGATCTGGCCGACTGGCTGCCGCCTTTGCCCGACGATCTCACCCAGGGCGGGGACGCGGGCGATCGGCTGAAAACGCTGGGGGCGGGGCTGGCTGCGTATGGCGCGGTGGCCCTTTATCACATCGCGGGCTACACGCCCGAAGCCCGCGATGTGGGCGAACGCCTTATCTGTCGCGACGCCCAACGTATCGTGATTGATAGTCTGGATGAGGGGTATGGCGTGATGGACGCGGATCCTGAGGTGACGGAGATCGACCTGGTCACCATCGGCTGTCCTCACGCCTCCCTCACCGAACTGCGTCATATCGCCCAACGCTTGCAGGGTGAGAAGCTGGCCACCCGGCTGTGGGTCACCACCGGACGGATCACCCGAGACCGCGCCGCGCGAGAGGGCCTGGTGGAGATCATCGAAGAGGCCGGGGGCGAGGTGGTGGCCGACACCTGCGCGGTGGTCGCGCCCGTGCGCAGCCTGGGCGTCCGCACGATGGCCACCAATGCGGGCAAGATGGCCAATTATGCGCCCATGCACAGCGGCGTAAAAATGCGTTATGGCGATATCGACCGTTGCTTGGACGCGGCCATCACCGGGCGGTGGACATGAATGAAGCATGCGGCATGAATCGCTGATGAACCTGATGTTTCATCTTCCCTTCCTAACTACGCATGTCGGCAGTCACTTTTCGCATCCTATCTTGCCACGAAGGCTCGAAGCACGCGAAGACATGGAGCTTTTCTTGTGTTTTCCCTTCGCGCGCGCCGTCGCGTCGTCGCGTCCTTCGTGGCTCGAGATCGGGTATGTTCGTAGTCACGTCAATCGTTGGCTTCCCTGAAAAACGTGTTCACCGCGGAGACGCCGAGCGTGGGATGGTCTCCCTCCCCTGAAAACGAGCGCAGCGAGTTTCGGGGGAGGGGCGGGGAGGGGCAAAAACCACGACAAACGGACATGCAACGTTTTGTCAGCCCATCAGGGGTTGTCCTCCGTGAACTTTTGTTATTTTCTCGGCGCCCTCCGCGCCTCCATGTTTTTCAATCGAACCAGCAAATTTCGTTTTGGCTCCAGGCCTCATTGAAGAGCGTGGCTCGGAGCAGCTTCTCCAGTCGGGGATTTTCGACGTTCAGGCCCCGGCGATCCGCCAGATACCAGGCGATGCCTTCGGCCAGATACGCGTCCACATCGGCCCGAGCCGCGTCGCTGCGTCCATACCCCGCCTCGAAGCTGGACCGCACCCCGCGCGCGAAATCCCGCCAGGGTTGCCCTTTTTCTTCGGGCGACTCTCCCCAACCGATGAGATGGGCGATGAGCGCGCCCACGGGCGTGAGATAGGCGATGGGATCCTCCGCCAGTAGCGTCAGCCGCACCCAGGCCACATCCTCCAATCGCCGCCCTCGAAACGCGCTCATCCCAGGCCGAAACCCCTGTCGCACCGCGTCGATGACGATGTGGCCTCGATCTCGGGCCAGCCACAGCCTCACCAGCGCGTCGGGCAGGGGGCGCAAGTAGGCTTGCGTGGCCCGCATAGCCGCCATGCCCGTGGCGAAGCGCGTTCCCACATGCCCGGGCGAGCGGGCCAGCGCGTCGGGCGAGACATGCACGCGCCAGAAGAGCGAATCATCCATCCCTATTGCTGAAACATCGCGCCCACGCTCACGCCCAGATGGATGCGGCGGATGGTCTCGCCCAGCAGCGGCCCCACGCTGAGCACATCCAGCTTGTCGCCGATGCGCTGGCGCTTTTCGGGCGGGATGGGCAGGGAGTTCGTGACCACCAGTCGGTCGATGGGCGCGTCCCCCAGGCGTTCCGCCGCGGGGTCGGAGAACACGGCGTGGGTGGCGAAGGCGATGATGTCGGTCGCGCCCGCTTCCTTGAGGAAGTAGGCGGCCTGGGTGAGGGTGCCCGCGGTGTCGATCTCATCGTCGATGAGCATGCAGGTCATGCCCGCCACGTCTCCGATGAGGTTGTACATCTCGGTCTTGTGGCCATCCAGGCTGCGGCGCTTTTCGATGATGGCCAGGGGCAGGTTGATCCGATGCGCGAAATCTCGGGCCCGGCGCACCGCGCCCACGTCGGGCGAGACCACCACGGCGTGGTCGGTGAGCTGGTTCGTGCGCACATAGTCGATGAACAGGTAGCGGGCAGTGAGCTCGTCGGTGGGGATGGTGAAAAAGCCCTGGATTTGGCCGGCGTGGAGGTCGATAGTGAGAAAGCGGTCCGCGCCAGCTACGGTGATGAGGTCGGCCAACAGGCGGGCGGTGATGGGCACGCGGGGTTGGTCTTTTTTGTCGGTGCGCCCATAAGCGTAGTAGGGCACGACCGCGGTGATGCGCCCGGCGCTGTCCCGATGGAGGGCGTCGATGGCGATGAGCAGCTCCATGACCATGTCGTTAACAGGTCGTCCCAGCGGTTGGATGAGGAACACATCCTTGCCCCGCACGCTCTGCTTGATCTGGACGAAGATGTTCTCGTTGGGGAATTTGCGGATGCGCATGGGCGTGGGCCGGATGCGCAGGTAGTCGCAGATCTCGTTTGCGAGCTGGGGATGACAGGAGCCGCTCACCACGGCCAGTTCGCCATAAAGCCCTTCGGCCATGAGGACCTCCGTTGCTAGAGATCAAGAATCGGTAATCAGTGATCAGTGATCAGTGTTCAGTGTTCAAGAAGCGGCGGGGCTGTGAACGAGGCGCTGCACCGCGGTGTAGGGGTCCATCTCGCGGCGGGCCACCGCGTCGATGATGTGTTGCAGGGACTCTTGAGGCGTGCGGGCGAGGAGTTCTTCCAACAGATAATCGCGCAAAATCATGCGCAGCTCGGTTGCGGCCCGCAGACGGTCTCGCAATATCCGACCGCCGCTCTGTTCCAGATAGAGCCGATGGTTTTCGATGGCGTCGGCCAGCTCCGCCGCGCCCTCGCCCGAGACGGCGATGGTTTTGATGATGGGCGGCGTCCAGGCGTTGTCCTCGCTCCGGGCCTGGGGCATCTCCACCGGCAACATGCGGCCATGATGCATCATCTGAAGCTTCTCGGGCGCGCCCAGGCTCAGCATCATCTTCAGGGCCATCACTGTGCGGTCGACGCCCTCCCGGTCCGCCTTGTTCACCGCGAAGATGTCCGCGATCTCCAGCACGCCCGCTTTGATGGCCTGGACTTCATCGCCCAGGCCGGGCGCTTCCACCACCACGGTGGTGTAGGCTGCGCTGGCGATCTCCACCTCGCTCTGGCCCACGCCCACGGTCTCGATGAT
Organism: Caldilineae bacterium; assembly: GCA_011192085.1. Taxonomy (GTDB): domain Bacteria; phylum Chloroflexota; class Anaerolineae; order J102; family J102; genus M2005. Next base: position 982 of record DUEQ01000549.1, on the reverse strand, counting down.
GATACGATCGAAGCCCGCGGCGTCCAGCACCATGATCACATCCGCGGTGGCCTGGGCCAGTCCGCCCAGGCTGCCGCGGGTGGCCATGGAGCGGATAAACACGCCCGGATCGCCCGCGAGATCGCGCATCCGCACCCGGTCGCCCAGGAGCGCGCCGCCGCTGAAGGGGCTGGTGGGGTCGATGGCGATGACGCCCACGGTGAGCCCTCGCTGGCGATAGACCCCGGCCAGCGCGTTCACCAGGGTGGACTTGCCCGTGCCAGGGGAGCCGGTGACGCCGATGATGTGGGCCTTGCCCGCCAGGGGATAGAGCGCGGCCAGGAGGGGGCGGGCCAGGTCGGTGTTGTTTTCGATGTGGGAGATGACGCGGGACAGGGCTCGACGGTTGCCCGCGAGCAAGGCCTCGGTCAGGCCCGAAACGGTGGTGAAGTCCATCATCATTGTCAATTGCTAATGGTCAGCGGCCATTTGGCTACTGATTACTGATTGCTGATAACTCACTCCCGTCTCCCCACCCTAGGCCAGTTCTCGTCCCAGGGCGCGTTCGATGGTGGCGACGATCTCCGACGTCAACGTGCCAGGCCCAAAGACGCCCGCCACGCCCATATCCAGCAACGTCTGCACATCCTCATCGGGGATGATGCCGCCCACGAGGAGGACCACATCCTCCATTCCCAGCTTTTTCAGCTCATCGATGACGCGCGGCACCAGGGCCATGTGCGCTCCCGAGAGGATGGAGAGGCCCACGACATCCACATCCTCTTGCAGCGCGGCTTCTGCGATCATCTCGGGGGTCTGGCGGATGCCGGTGTAGATGACTTCGTAGCCTGCGTCGCGCAGGGCGCGGGCGATGACTTTTGCGCCGCGGTCATGGCCGTCTAGACCAGGTTTCGCAACTAAGACACGTATTTTTCGTTCCATGGTGACCTCGCGAGAAGGGGAAGGAATCTGGGTTGCAAGATTAAGTCAAGCAATGCACGAT
>DUEQ01000548.1 GCA_011192085.1 Caldilineae bacterium | reverse complement strand
ATCTACACCGATGCGCATGGGAGCATTCTCATCTCAGGTAAAAAGCCATGAGGTAGACTGTGGCGATGATCATCGAAAACAGGGTGGTGACCACACCATACTTGAAAAAGGTGAAAAACGAGATTTTGTGACCGCTGCGTTCGGCGAAGCTGGCAACAACAACGTTGGCCGACGCGCCGATAATAGTGAGATTGCCGCCTAGATCTGCGCCTATGGCCAGCGCCCACCACAAGGGCCAGATAGTCATACCATCTTCACCCAATTTGAGGATGATGGGGATGACTGTGGCGGTGTAGGGGATGTTGTCCACCAGCCCGCTGAGGATGGCCGAGCCCCAGAGCAGGGCGAGGGTCGTCACGGGCACATTGCCCTGGGTTGTTTCGAATAACCAGGTGGCGATGACGTCGATGACGCCCACGTGGACCAGCGCTTCCACCAGTACGAACAATCCCACGAAGAACATCAGCGTGGCCCATTCCACATGATGAAACACCTGGTGAGCCGATTGTCGCGTCCACAGGATGAGTGCGGCCGCGCCCGCCAGGGCGATGGTGGCGCTTTCCAGCCCCAAAAAACCGTGGAGCATGAACCCGATCAACACAAAGGCCATGATGACGAGGGATTTTCGCAGTAGGGCGCGATCGGTAATGAGGGTGGAGGCGTCCACGGCTGCGGGCTGCACCAGATCGTCTTTTGCGATTTGAAGTTGTTTGTGAAAGAGCAGGGGCAACCCCAGGACGAAAAGCGCCAGGACAGCCAAGGCGTAGGGCCCCATGTTCAGCAGGAAGGTGAGGAAGTCGATGCCCGCGGCGCTGCCGATGAGGATGTTGGGCGGATCGCCGATGAGCGTGGAGGCGCCTCCGATGTTCGAGGCCAGGACTTCGGCGATGAGGAAGGGGATAGGGCTGACGCCCAGGCTGGACGCAGCCACCAGGGTGACGGGCGCCAGCAGCACCACCACGGTGACGTTGTCCAGCATGGCGGAGGTGACCGCGGTCACCAGGGCTAAGATCTGCATGATACGCGTGGGGTTGCCTTTGCCCAACTGGATGGCTTTCACGCCCATCCACTGAAATACACCCGTCTCACCCATGATGTTGGCGATGACCATCATCCCGGTCAACAGAAATAGCACATTCAGGTCGATGGCCGCGAATGCGGCCTCCTGATCGTAGGAGCGTATCAGGATGATGGCGGCCATGCCTCCCAGCAAGGCCACGCCAGCCCGGTCCGCCTTTTCGGAGATGATAGCCGCGTAGACGAGGGCAAAGATGGTGACGGCGATGAGGGCTTCGTTCATAGATGACTTCGTCGACTATTGGTCTTTCTCAATGAGGGAGACTGCCAGATTCAGCAGGTCATGCATGCTGATGAAGCCGATGACATGGAAATTGTCGTCGATGACGGGCAGCCCGGAGAGATCGTATTTGTGCATTAGGGCAAAGGCCCGCCCCACAGTGTCGGTAAGGCGCACCGCAATGGGATCGATCATCGCGTCGGCCACATTGTGGATGTTTGCCATTCTGCCGAAATCCATGCTTTGATCGATATCCGTACTGATCTCGCCAACGAAAACTTCAGGCATGACGCCGAAGAAGAAGTGGTTGGCCAGGGAGCGTAAAGTGATCAGACCCAGGAGGTGGCCCGTCTGGCTGACGACCGCGGCCACCTGGATGCAAGGGCTTTGGATGAAGATGCGGGCCGCATCCAGCAGGCTGGCGTCGGTGGGAATAGTCATGGGGGGGAGGTTGAGGATGTGTCTGACCTGTTCCAGACGCGTTTCGCGAATGGTGACGTCGGTCAGATCGGTGGCGGGCAGGGTCTCCGATTCCTGGCTGCGATGGCGTTTGTGCAGTCCCACCACTCGCTTGACGGGCAGGGTGAAGAGAATACCGCTGTTCTCTCGACCGAAGCCCCCAACGGCCTGCTCCGCCGCGGCGATGGCCCCATCGATCTTGTCTCCTTCCATAACGGCCAGAATCGTGCGTCGCCTCAACTCGGGCGTCCAAAACATCTTATGTAACCCCGACAACCCGATCTGATCCAACCAGGTGCGGGCGCGATACCCGCCTATGCTGCTCAACAACGTCGCCCCCGACACCCCTGCCTCGTGCAATGCATTTAGCAATTGCGGGAGCCGGTCGATGTCATCGAGGATGATCACCAAAAGTTCGTATCTCGTCTCTATCGCCATGGCGTTTTACCGAAAACATTGTGGATTTTTGGCGTTTGCTTTTACAATTGTGATATGTTTCGAGAATCTTTGCAGCGGATCATTCGCAAGCTGAAACACGACCCTCATTATACCATCGATCCTGGAGTTCCGACGACTGCTCTGGTGTCGGTGTTGAAGGAGCGGGGGCTCGCATATCTGCGCGGGCTGCTTCGGAAGCCCTGGTTGGGGAGCAGTCAGGGTGCGTTGTTCGTAGGCCGTCGAGTGCAGATACTGAATGCCCAGCTGCTTCACCTGGGCCGAAGCGTCACCTTCGAGGATGATGTGAAGATCGATGCGCTCAGCCGCCACGGCGTGCACATCGGCGATAACGTGTCCATCGGGAGGTTTTCTGTCATCGAATGCACGGGCGTGCTCATCCACCTGGGCGAGGGTTTCTGGATCGGCGATAATTCCAATCTGGGGGATTATAACTTCGTGGGCGCGGCCGGAGGCGTGCGCATCGGTCGGCATGTGCTCATCGGCCAGGGGGTGCGCTTTCATTCGGAAAATCATGTCTTCACCCGCACCGATATTCCCATCAAGGCGCAGGGCGTGACCAATGAGGGCATTGTGGTGGAGGATGACGTGTGGCTGGGTTCGGGCGTCATTGTGCTGGATGGCGTGACCATTGGTCGGGGAGCGGTGGTGGCCGCAGGCAGCGTGGTGACCAAGGATGTGCCGCGATTCGCCATCGTGGGCGGCGTGCCCGCGAAAGTCATCAAGTATCGCGGGGAGGAAGGGGATGGGGCGTAATCGGTATTCAGTAATCTGTGTGCGGAGCAGGTTGACCTGCCGCTTTGCTACCTGCCACCTGCGACTTGCAAACCTGCGTAATGTCTTTGCGTCTTTGCGTGAGATCGAAGGGAGGACGGGATGAGCGCGAGGGCTATGGATGAGCGACGCTGGCTGCTGGCCGCGCTGGCTGTGGGCCTGGCGGCTGGCGGACTTATGTTTCTGACACAGGTCCATGCGCTGCTGGCGCTGGCCGCGCTGGCCGCGCTGGCGCTGTTGGCCGCGTTGCTGATGGGCTGGCCCTTCAGCGGCGTGGTCATCCTGATCCTGGCTGCGCTCATTACCCGTTATCGCATCGATATCGGCCCGGTGACTGTCCGGCCTGAGCATGTGGCCGCGGTGGCTGTGGCTGGCGTGGGGTTCCTACAAGCGGGCCTGGAGCGCCGCCCCCTGCGCGCGACTCCGGCCATCTGGTTGGCCGCGGGATGGTGGGGCGTGAATTTGTTCTCGGCCGTGTGGTTGCATCCCGACCGGGCCATGGGCGTGCAGAACGCGCTGCGCATCGCGCTTCTGCCCCTGACCTTCTTCCTGATGTACAATCTCATCCCCAACGCGACCGCGTGGCGGCGGGCGGTGACTTTCTTCCTGGTCGCGGGTGTGGCCGAGGCCGCGTTCGGCATTCTGGCCCGAGCTCTCTATCCCTTCGGCGTCAATTTGGGTGTGCAAGTGGCCTGGAATTTCACCGAGCCCGTGCCCTACGGCACCTTCGAGGAGGGCAACCTGTTCGGCAGCCACACCGCGTCCTGGGCTATGCTCCTGTTGATGATTATTCTGGCTGGCGAGCAAGCGCGCGATTCCCGCAGGCGTCGGGCGTTGCGCCTGGCGGGCCTGGGCATTCTGCTGATCGCGCTGCTGCTAAGCATGTCGCGAGCCGCGTGGATCATGTTCGTGGTCGGGGCCGCCATCGTCGTTATTTACGAGCGCCGGAGTCCGTGGAGCCAGGTCAATCGCTTCCTGCTCGCGGCCATCGCCCTGCCGTTGTTGATCTTTATCCTTCTCTCTATCACCCCCTACCTTCCGTCCACCCTGCCCTTTGTCAACCGGCTGCAATCTTTCCTTAATCTGGAATACGATCCCACTTTCTCCGCCCGACTCAACGACTGGTCCCTGGCCCTGCAAGATTGGCGGGAGCATCCACTCGTCGGCTGGGGGCCCGGCTCCTTTTACGCGATCCACGGTCTGCTGCGGGCCCGTCCCGCCTGGATCAGCAATCTGACCGTGCGCCTGCTGCAAGAGACGGGCGTCATCGGATTGACGCTGTTCGCGGGCTTCTTCGCCACCCTGCTGCTGCCGGGGGTGAAAGTCGCTCGCCAGCAGAGCGACTTGATGGCGCGCGGGCGGTTGCTGGGGCTGATCATCAGTTATGCCATGCTGCTGGGGTTGGCTTATCAGTCCACTGACGGCATCTGGCTAACCGCGAGCTGGGTGCACGCGGGCCTCATCGCCGCGGGCGCCCGCACCCTTCGTCTTGTTCGTTCGTCCTGATCGCCCCTCGCCCATTGGCTTTACCCCATGCCCGTCACCATCCTCTATCCCCACAGCTCAGATGAGCTCTACGGCTCGGACCTGGTGCTGCTGAACCTGGTGCGCAGGCTGGACCGCGGCCGCTTCCGACCCTATGTGCTCCTTCCCACCGACATCCCCTACGAGGGCAAGCTGAGTCGAGCGCTGGGGGAGGCGGGGGTAGCGCATGAGGCGTTGGCCATGCCCGTGCTGCGACGGCGTTACTTCACGCCGCGGGGGCTGCCCCGTTTCCTCGGGCATCTGTGGCGAGGCACGCGCGGGGTGGAGTCCATCGCCCGGCGGGAGGGGGGCGCACTCATCCACAGCAACACGAGCGCGGTGTGGGGCGGCGCGCTCGCGGCCTCGCGGCTCCATCTCCCCCACCTGTGGCATGTGCACGAGGTGGTGACTCACCCGACTTTCGTGCGGAAGCTCATCGCTTGGATGGTTGCCCGTCACAGCGTGCATGTGGTTGCCATCAGCCGGGCCGTGGCGGATCACCTGCTGGCGGATGCACCGGAGCTGGAAGGTCGGCTTTCGGTCATCTACGACGCGGTGGACACCGACCAGTTTTCGCCCATGGTGGATGGTTCGAGCCTGCGGCGGGCGTGGGGCGTGGCCGAGGAGGATGTGCTCGTAGGCGTGGTGGGGCGCATCTCCGCATGGAAGGGGCAGGATTTCTTCCTGCGRGCGTTCGCGCGGGCCGCGCGGGAGCATCCCCGCGTGAAAGCRGTCATCGCGGGCGACGTGGTCCCGGGCGAGGATTGGCGTCGGGAGGCGTTGCAGCGTCTGTCCCGMGACCTGGGCGTAGCCAACCGGGTGCTCTGGCCYGGCTATCACGAAAACGCGGCCGAACTCATGGCCGCGCTGGACATCTTGGCCCTGCCCTCCACGCGGCCCGAACCCTTCGGCATGGTGGTCATCGAGGCCATGGCCGCGGGTAAGCCGGTGATCGCGACCGCGCACGGCGGGCCCCTGGAGTCGGTGGTCGATGGCGAGACGGGCCTGCTGGTCCCGCCCGATGACCCCGCGGGCATGGCCATGGCGCTGGTGACGCTGGCCGGGAACAGCGCGTTGTGCCGGGAGATGGGGGCGCGCGGCCGGGCTCGAACGGAGGCGATGTTCGGGTTCCAGCCCCATGTCCGGGCGTTTCAGGAATTGTATGAGCGGTTGCTGCGTGAGAAAATAGATCCTGGATCGTAATGGAACGCAGATGGCGCTGATCGGCAACAGGTTGGCGCAGATAAAGAGGAATGGAATTGGGTTTGCAGGTGACAAGTCAACTTGCGCAGCCTGACCTGCCACCTGCCACCTGTCCCGAAGAATCTCAACGAATCTCTATTGAATCTCTATCGACTCTCCCCCACATCTCCTATGTTGCGCATTCTACATTCCGCATCAACGCGACCAAGCGATCAGGCGACCAAGCGACCGGGCCATCATATTGTCATTGGCGGGGCCGCCTTCGCGCTTACGCTTCTGGCGGCGTTGTTCCTGGCGGGATGCGCGGCGCAGGAGGCGCCTTCCTTCTTCCAGGCGACCGCGTCGCTGCCGGGCGCGCGGCTGTCCCTGGTGAAGGAAGCGCCCTCGGGCTATGCTCCCACGCCTCTCCCGCGCGTGTACTTCCATCGCCAGCAGGGAGAGGATATCTGGCTATTGGCGCCGGAGGAGACGCTGACCGCGTTGGATGGGGATGGCTCGTTCCGGGCGTGGCTGCGGGGCGCCCGCGCAGTGCGGTTTCAGACCGACGCGGGGGATGTGTACTGGGTTCCCATCGACCGGGATGCGGACGCGCTGGCCATGATCCTTGATCACGACCTCGCTGCCTGGGTTGATTCCGATCAGCTCGCGGGCCTGTGGACGCAGCGAGGGGATGCGCTGCGCACGGATCGGGCCTTTGCAGAGGCCATTGAGGCTTATGCTCAGGCGTTATCCCTGAATCCGAACCTGGTGGAGGCTCACGTGGGGATGGGCGCAGCGTTGCTGGCCGTGGGGCGGGCGGAGGAGGCGCTTCAGCATCTGTTGTTTGCGACCCGTGAAGCCCCTGCGCATTATTGGGCTCAGCGGCTGTTGGGCAACGCCTATCTCAATCTCTATCGCTACGCCCTGGCCGTGGGACCCCTTACCCGCGCCTATCTCCTCAGGCCCGAGACGCCCGATCTCCTCATCGGCGCAGCCTTGGGCCTGGGCCGCAGCGGGCGTCGGGATGCAGCCTTGCGGGTGTTGGACAAGGCCGAAATGAGAATCGACGCTCCCCACCAGTTGCAGGCGATTCGGGCGTTGCGGGAGGAATTCTCCGGGCCGAAAGATTGACAACGGAGGAGTTTTCGGCCATCATATCTCCATGCCACGTCGCTTGAAGATCGCATTGATGGGGACGCGCGGCGTCCCCGCCTCCTATTCCGGTTTCGAAACCTGCGTCGAACAGTTGGGCTCCCGGCTGGTCGCGCGCGGGCACGATGTGACCGTCTACGCGCGCAAGCACCACATCACCTACGACGAGCCCGCCTATCGGGGCATGCGGCTGGTCAAGCTGCCCACCATCCCCAACAAATACCTGGATACCATTGTTCACACTTTTCTATCCAGCGTGCACGGGCTCTTCCAAGGCTACGATATCGTGCTTTACTTCATCGCCGGGAATAGCCCGGTGGTGTGGATTCCGCGGTTGGCCGGGCAGAAGTCCATCATCAATGTGGATGGCCTGGACTGGAAGCGGGAGAAGTGGCCCGCGTTCGCCAAGCGTTATATCCGATTCGCAGAGCGCATCTCGGGTGTGACCGCGAATGCGGTGGTCACCGATTCGCACGTCGTGAAGCAGTATTACCTGGATGTGTACGGCATCCCCACGACCTATATCGCCTATGGCGCGGAGCTGCCCAAGCGTCCGCCCGGTCCCATCCTGGCGCGGTTGGGCCTAAAACCCCGCGAGTATGTGCTCTATGTGGGGCGACTCGTGCCCGAAAACTGTGCGCATCATCTGGTGGAGGCGTGGCAGGGGCTGGACACGGACATGAAGTGCGTCATCGTTGGCGACGCGCCTTATGTCGATGAGTACAAGGCGAGGTTGCGCGCGGTGAAGGATGATCGGATCATCATGCCTGGGTATGTGTTCGGCGAAGGCTATTGGGAGCTTTCCAGCAACGCATACGCATTCGTGTTGACCTCGGGCGTGGGGGGAACGCATCCCGCGCTGGTGGAGAGCATGGCCTTTGGAAATTGCGTCATCGTGCACGACACGCCCGAGAATCTGGAAACCATTGGGGACGCGGGCCTGGCTTATGATGGCAAGCTGGGTGGGGAAGGACTTCGGCCTGTGCTCCAACGCCTGCTGGATGATCCTGGCCTGGTGGAAACCTATCGGAGAAAGGCCGCGGCGCGGGCTGCGCAGAAGTTCTCGTGGGAGGAGGTCACCGACGCGTACGAGTCCTTGTTTTATGATGTCCTGGCGGGACGGCGGGTCGCGTCTTTCGATCGCGCCGTATCTTTGGTGGAGAACAGTTAATGGCTAATGATTAACGGTTAAAGTTTGATGGTTTGTTT
>DUEQ01000547.1 GCA_011192085.1 Caldilineae bacterium | reverse complement strand
CTCCATGGGATGTCACACCAACCATCTCCCACTTCAACTCTCCCTTACCAACCATGACCCAATCCACCATCGTCATCAAACTCGGCGGAGGCGAGGGGGTGAATCCCGAGCCTCTACTGCAAGAACTCCCCGATCTGCTGGCCCGCGGGCATCGCGTCGTGCTGACCCATGGTGCGTCGGCCGCGGCCAACGCCCTGGCCGACCAGGCGGGCCTGGATCGACGGCAGCTTCTCTCCCCATCCGGCCATCTCAGCCGCTACACCTACCCCGCCATGCTGGAGATCTTTGTGGCCGCGGCCGCGGGTCAGGTGAACAAGACTCTGGTGGCCGCGCTTCAGGCCCGAGGCGTCAACGCGGTGGGGCTCTCGGGCGTGGATGGGCGCCTGCTGGTGGCGGAGCGCAAGCGAGCCATCCGCGCGGTAGAGAATGGGCGTCAGCGGGTGATCCGAGACGATTACTCGGGCAAGATTCGAGAATCCCACCCCGACGTGTTGCATCGGCTGCTGGATGGCGGCTTCACACCCGTGGTCGCGCCCCTGGCCCTGGGCGTGAAGGGCGAGCGCCTGAATGTGGATGGCGATCGCGCTGCCGCAACCATCGCCGCAGCGCTGGAAGCGGACGCGCTGGTCATCCTCTCCAACGTGCCGGGCCTGCTGGCCGACTTCCCCGACGAAACCTCCCTCATTCCTCGCGTCACGCCCCAAACCCTGGAGCTCGCCCGCGCGGCCGCGCAGGGTCGGATGAAGCGTAAAGTCCTGGCTGCGGAAGAAGCTCTGGCTGGCGGCGTGGGCCGGGCGATTCTGGCGGACGCCCGTGTGGAAAACCCTGTCGCGTCCGCCCTTGCGGGCGCTGGCACGGTGTTTAGTCGTTAGTTATCGGCAATCAGTGCTCAGTGATCAATTGAAGTCTCTTGAAACGACCACCGCAAACGGATTACGGATCAATGGTTACTTTACTTCTGCCGAGGCGCCTATGAGCGATAGGTCCACCACAGCATCTGTTCACACCATCGAACAAACGCACACTTCCGGCGTGTACCCCAAGCGGGACCTGGCCATTGTGCGAGGCGAGGGCGCGTATCTGTGGGATGATCGGGGACGGCGCTACATCGATTGCGTGGGCGGGCAGGGCGCGGCCAATTTGGGCCATAGCCACCCCGCCATTGCTGAAGCCATCGCCCGACAGGCCCGCACGCTCATCTCCTGCCCCGAGATCTTCTACAACGACGTCCGGGCCCGGTATCTGGCCGAACTCACCGCGGTCGCGCCAGGTGAACTGAACCGGGCCTTTCTCAGCAATTCGGGCGCGGAGGCCATCGAGGCCGCGCTTAAATTCGCACGCATCAGCACGGGCCGCCGGGAGATCGTGGCCGCGATGCGCGGGTTCCATGGCCGCACTATGGGCGCGCTCTCCGCCACCTGGAACAAGAAATACCGCGGCCCCTTCCTGCCCCTGGTCCCCGACTTCATCCACATCCCCTACAACAATATCGAGGCGCTGACGCGCGCGGTGAGCGACGCCACGGCCGCGGTGCTGCTGGAGCCGGTGCAGGGCGAAGGGGGCGTGCGGCCCGCGGACCCGGCTTTCTTGCAAGCGGCCCGCGAGCTGTGCGACGAGCGCGGCGCGCTGCTGATCCTGGATGAGATTCAGACGGGATTCGGGCGCACCGGGCGGCTCTTCGCCCTGGAACACTACGGCGTCAACCCCGACATCCTCGTGCTGGCCAAATCCATCGCCGGGGGCGCGCCCATGGGCGCGACGTTGCTGGGCCCGCGCGTGGGCGAGCTCCCCCGCATGGTTCATGGTTCCACCTTTGGCGGCAACCCTCTGGCCGCGGCCGCGGCCCGCGCGGCCCTGCAGGTGATGCAGGAGGAGAGGCTGCCCGAGCGGGCGGAGCGTCTGGGACGCCAGGTCATGGAGCGGTTGCGGGCCATGGACGCTCCTCTCATCCGCGAAGTGCGGGGCCTGGGCCTTATGATCGGCATCGAGCTCAAGATCAAAGTGGGACCCGTGCTGCGGGCCCTGCAGGAACGGGGCGTGCTGGCCCTGCCCGCGGGCGCCACCGTCCTTCGCCTCCTGCCCCCGTTGGTCATCGAGCAGGAGGATATGGAACAAGTCGTCGACGCCATCGAGGAGGTCCTGGCGGCAATGCGCCAGTAACCATGCAGGTCTTCCACGGCAACCTTTGACGATAAGGACATCAATTTACGTCACCCAACCCCACCATTCCATTGAGAAACGCTCTATGTCCCTCGACAACTATCGCATCATCGAATCCACCCTGCGCGAAGGTGAACAATTCATCGGCGCCAACTTCTCCCGCGACGACAAAATCCGCATCGCCCGCGCCCTGGACGCGTTCGGCGTCGAATACCTGGAGCTCACCTCTCCTCTGGCTTCGCCCGGCAGTCTGGCCGACCTCAAGGCCATCACCGGCCTGGGCCTCAATGCCCGCATCCTCACCCACATCCGCTGCCGCATCGAAGACGCCCGAATCGCCCTGGATACGGGCGTGGATGGTCTAGATGTGGTCATCGGCGCCTCCTCTCAACTGCGCAAGTTCAGCCACGGCATGAGCATCGATGAGATCATCGACCTGGCCGCAGAGACCCTGACCTGGATTCGGGCACAGGCCCCCGACATCGAACTCCGCTTCAGCACCGAAGATTCCTTTCGCAGTGAGGAGAAGGACCTGCTGCGGGTGTATCTGGCTGTGGATAAGCTGGGCGTGGTCGATCGCTTCGGCGTGGCCGATACCGTAGGCATCGCTACGCCCATGCAGGTCTATCGACTGGTGGACACCCTGCGCCGCATCACCACCGCGGACATCGAATTCCATGGGCACAACGATGCGGGCAGCGCCATCGCCAACGCCTTCGCGGCTCTGGAGGGAGGCGCGACCCATATCGACACCACGGTGCTGGGCATCGGCGAACGTAATGGCATCACCTCCCTGGGAGGCTTCATCGCCCGCATGTACACCTACGACCGGGCCACGGTCCGCCGCAAATATCGCCTGACCATGCTGCGGGACATCGAATTGATGATTGCAGACATGGTGGGCATCGACATTCCCTTCAACAACCCCATCACCGGCTACAGCGCCTTCACCCACAAGGCGGGCATCCACGCCAAAGCCATCCTCAACGCTCCCGAAACCTACGAGGCCCTGGACCCCACCGACTTCGGCCTGACTCGTTATCTCTCCATCGCCCACAGGCTCACCGGCTGGAACGCGGTGAAGGCCCGGGCCGAGCAATTGGGCCTGGACCTGAGCCCCGATCAGATCAAAGCGCTCACTCGCCACATCAAAGCCCTGGCCGACGAACGCGCCCTCACCCTTGATGACGTGGATGAACTGCTCTATCACTGGGCCGATGGTCAGGAGCAGCCCGCTTCCCAATTCGCCATGACCCATTGACGATTCGCCATTGGTCATTCCTCCTATGTCCCCTCAAACTTTCACCCAAAAAGCCATTTCCCGGGCTGCGGGCCTGGAAGCCGTCGATGTGGGCCAGATCGTCACCGTTCGGCCCCATCGCATCCTCAGTCACGACAACAGCGCAGCCATCCGCCGTATCTTCCAGCGCTTCGGCGTCGACCGCGTTCACGAGCCCGACCGTCTGATCATCGTCCTGGACCACGCCGCGCCCGCGCCCACCCCCCTTCACGCCCGCAACCACGCGGAGATCCGCGCATTCGTGCGCAAGCAAGGCATCCGCCATTTCTTCGACGTGGGCCGGGGCATCTGTCATCAGGTCGTGGGCGAGGAGGCTCTGATCCTGCCCGGCCAGATGATCCTGGGCGCGGACAGCCACACCACCCATCATGGCTGGCTGGGCGCGTTTGGCGCGGGCATAGGCCGCAGTGAGGTCGCCGCGCTGTGGGCCACAGGCGAGATATGGTTGCGCGTGCCTGAAGCCATTCGCATCGAACTGCGCGGCCGCCTGCGCCCCGGCGTCACGGCCAAAGACTTGGGCCTGTGGATTCTACGGGTCCTGGGTCAGGATGGCGCGACCTATCGGGCCCTGGAATTCGCGGGGGAGGGCGTGGGCAGCCTGAGCATCGAAGCGCGCATGGCGTTGCCCAATCTCATGGCCGAGGCCGGCGCGAAGAACGCCTACCTGCCGCCCGATGAAACGGTGTTTGCATGGCTGGCGGAGCGATTGATCTCACGCGAAGGCGTAAAGACGCAAGAAGATACAGTATTCAGGGAGTCTGTCCAATCGCTTATCTCCGAGCTCCAGTCTCTTGCCCTTTATCCTGATCCGGATGCCGCGTACGCGGGCATTTTAGAAGTGGATTTGAGCCGGGTTGAGCCCGCGGTGGCCCGGCCTCATAGTCCCGCCAATGTGGCGAACCTGGCCGAGGTCGAAGGTCTGCCCATCGACGAGGCCTTCCTGGGCGCCTGCACCAATGGCCGGTTGGAAGACCTGGCCGCGGCCGCGGCCGCTCTCCGTCATCCCGACGGCACGGTGAAGCGCGTGGCCGAGGGAACCCGATTCATTGTCGTGCCCGCCAGCCGGGAGGTGATGCAGCAGGCCCTGGCGTTGGGCTATATCCAGACCTTTGTGGAGGCGGGGGCGATGATTGGCGCGCCCGGCTGCGGTCCCTGCATGGGCAATCACTTTGGCGTGCCCGCGGCGGGGGAGCGGGTTATCAGCGCGGGCAATCGCAACTTTCGCGGGCGCATGGGCGAGCCGGAAAGTGAGGTGTATCTGGCCAGCCCGGCGGTGGTGGCCGCGAGCGCGGCCGCGGGACGCATTGTGGCGCCGGCGGATGACGCATCCGCCTCGGAAGGGGAGATCAGTAAGCAAGATGAAGGGCCGCAGGTGCAGTGGCTCGCATCCCCAACCGCCGCCCCCCGACCTCGGACCTCAGACCTCGGACTTCGGACCTCTGACCTCCGGCCTCCGATCAGCGGTCGCGCCTGGAAATACGGCGACCATGTGAACACCGACGTCATCTTCCCCGGCAAATACACCTACACCCTGCGCACGCCCGAGGAATTCGCGGCTCATGCGTTGGAGGACCTGGATCCCGACTTCGCAGCCAACGTCCAGCCGGGCGACATCATCGTCGCGGGCGAGAACTGGGGCGCGGGCTCCAGTCGCGAGCAAGCCGTGACCGCGCTCAAGGCCGCGGGCGTGCGAGTCATCATCGCCAAGAGCTTCGCCCGCATCTACTTCCGCAACATGGTCAACAACGGCATGCTGCCCATCATCGCGCCCGCCGCGGTGGACGCCATCCAGCCGGGCGAGAGGGTGACCGTGGACCCGAACGCGCATCGCATCCACTGCGCCGCGGGCGACTTCCCCTTCCCTCCCCTCTCTCCCACCCTGCAGGCCCTCTTGGACGCGGGAGGGCTCATTTTCCACATCACCTCCATCCTCTCCTCTCCCAACGCCTGATCTCCAATGCCTATCATGCCCACGATCTGTCTCGTTCCCGGCGATGGCATCGGCCAGGAAGTCATCCCTGAAACCGCCCGAGTCCTGGCCGCCCTCTGCCCCGACATGCGCTTCACCCTGGCCCAGGCCGGTTGGGAGGTCTTCCTGCGCACGGGATCCGCCCTGCCCGAAGCCACAGTGCACGCGGTGGCCCAGGCCGACGCCACCCTGTTCGGAGCCATCCAGTCCCCTACCGACGGTCGCGTTACCCCGTATCGTAGCCCCATCCTCGACCTGCGCCAGCGCTTCGACCTCTACGCCAATCTGCGTCCGGCCCGCGGCCTGCTCCCCGAACATCCGCCCATCGATCTGCTCATTGTGCGAGAAAACAGCGAGGGGCTGTATGTGCGGGAGGAGGAAAGCGATGGGGAGACCGCGGTGGCCCGACGACGCATCACCTGGCGGGCCAGCCTACGCATCGCGCGGGTCGCCTTTTGGCACGCTCGGGCCAGGGGCGGTCGCGAGGGACGCCCGCCCCTGGTCACCATCGTGCACAAAGCCAACGTCCTCCCCCGCACCGATGGCCTTTTCCGCGCGGCTGCGCGGGAGGCGGCTGAAGATTTCCCTGACGTGCAGGTGGAGGAGATGCTGGTGGACGCCGCGGCCATGAAGCTGGTCCAGGATCCCGCGCGATTTGATGTCATCCTTGCGCCCAATCTCTATGGCGATATCCTCTCCGACCTGGCCGCGGGCCTGGCAGGGGGGCTAGGCCTGGCCCCCTCCGCCAATCTGGGCGACGGCCCGGTGGCTCTCTTCGAGCCGGTGCATGGTTCCGCACCCGACATCGCAGGCCGGGGCGTGGCCAACCCCGTGGCTGCACTCCTCAGCGGGGCCATGGCCCTGGAGCGCCTGGGGCGGGCCGAGGAAGCCACCCGTCTGCGCAACGCCATCCACGCGGTCCTCTACGCGGGCGTCCGTCCCCCCGACCTGGGGGGCGACGCCACCACAGTGCAATTCGCCGAGGCGGTGATCCATGCCCTATAGCCGTGGCGACATCCCCATTACGTCTGCATGCATCCCATCGCCACGATCAAACGTCATGCCTCAAACGTCAGATTTCATACCTATCCAATTCCCATGTCCCCAACACCCGACGTCTTCGCCCTCGAAAATCTCGACCTCCTGCGCGCGCTGGTCTCCATCCCCTCGGTTTCGGGCCAGGAGCACGGCGCGGTCGCCTATCTCGTCAGTTGGATGCAGTCCCACGGTTTCGACGCCCGGGTGGACCGGGCGGGAAACGCGGTGGGGATGCTGGATGGCGGGCCCAGGCCTGATGGCTCGCCATCGCGCGAGATCATGCTCCTGGGCCACATCGACACCGTGCCCGGCGACATCCCCATCCGCATCGAGGGGGGCAAGCTCTACGGTCGCGGCTCCGTAGACGCCAAGGGCCCGCTCACCGCGTTCGTGCTGGCCGCACTGGCCGCGCCCCCGCGCCCCGGCTGGAAATTGACCGTCATCGGCGCGGTGGAGGAGGAAGCCCCCAGCTCCAAAGGCGCCAAATACGTGGCCGACCGCTACCGCCCCGACTACTGCATCATCGGCGAGCCCAATCACTGGCGACGCATCGCCCTGGGCTACAAGGGGCGTCTTCTGGCCAACGCCCGCCGGGAAAAGACCCTCGCCCACACCGCCAGCCCTGAGACGGGCGCCATCGACGACCTGATCGATTTCTGGAACGACGTGCGTCAACGCGCGGACCAGTTCAACCAGGGCCGCACTCGCCCCTGGGAACTCTTGCAATATGGCGTGCTCGACGTCGATTCGGGCGGAGATGGGATGCACATCTGGGCCGAGATGCGCACTGGCTTTCGCCTGCCCCTGGACATCTCGCCCGATGAGATGCGCTTCGTCCTGGCCGAGATCGCGGAAGCGCATGACGTGCACCTCACCTTTGGCGGGGGCGAGCCCGCGTATCGGGCGGAGAAGAACAGCCCTTTGGTGCGGGCCTTCCTGCGGGCCATCCGGGCGCAGAACGGCAAACCGGGCTTTGTGGTGAAGACCGGCACCTCCGACATGAATGTGGTGGGTCCGGTCTGGCACATCCCCATCGTCGCTTATGGCGCAGGGGACAGCGCCTTGGATCACACGCCCCACGAGCATATCGTCATCGCCGAATGGGCCCGGTCTGTGGCTGTGTTGGCCAACGCGCTGGACAAACTCATGACATAAAGAAGCCGCCCCCGAGATCGGAGGCGGCTGATGTTGCGGTGGAGCGAGGGAGGAGGCTCAGCTAGCCGTCGCCATCGGAATCCAGCAATCCGATGGCCTGGACGTTGTGGCCATGGGACTGGCCTCCGTCATGTCGGAGGCGGCCTTGCAGGCGGCGACTTGCTTCTTTTGAGCCATGAACGCCTGTAAGGCTTCTTGTCGCGTGGGCTTTTCGAGCAGGACTTTCTCGGCCGGGCCGAATACAATCAGGCGGACGTCGTCCCCTTGGGCGATCTCCTTGAGACGACAAGACCCCGGTCATCGCCCGAGGTCCAGTCGTTTACTTGTTGCTTGCTTTTTGTTCCTTCGGTTTGCGCAGCTTCTTGGCCTTGAGACGATATTTGCCATGGGTCCCTCGCCAGATCTTGCCACGCCGGGTGCGCTTATCGCCTTTACCCATGAAGAGCCTCCAAAAGGATGAAGTGGGATGGTGGTTTGTCAGTTTCCAAATTATATG
>DUEQ01000546.1 GCA_011192085.1 Caldilineae bacterium | reverse complement strand
CGCGGCCGCTGCCAGGATACGCTCCTGCCGGGCCGCGTTGCCTGGAATCGCCCGCGCGTCCCACTCGGCCCGCGCGGCGGCGGATTTCCGAAACATGCCCTCGCCCGAACAGGGCGCATCCACCAGCACCCGCTGGAAGCGTTGGGGCCAGACCTCGGCCAGGCGTTCCACCGGCTCGCTGGTGACGACGATGTTCCCCGCACCGAAGCGCTCCAAGTTCTCGATCAGGGCGCGGGTGCGACCCCGAACCACCTCATTGGCCACCAGCAGCCCCTCTCCAGCCAGCCGGGCCGCAAGGTGGGTGGCCTTGCCGCCGGGCGCGGCGCTCACATCCAACACCCACTCCCCCGGCAGGGGGTCCAGCAGGTGCGCGGCCAGCATGGCGCTGGGGTCTTGCAGGTAGTAGAGCCCGGCTGCGTGGTAGGGATGGCGGCCGGGCCGTGCGGCCGGGTCGGCCACCAGGAATCCCTCGGAGAACCAGGGCTGGGGATCGAGGGAGAAGGTCGCGCGGGCGAGAAAGGCGTCGGGCGTGAGTTTGTGCGTGTTCACGCGCAGGCCCCGGGCCGCGGGCGCGGTTAGGCTGGCGAGGAACGCGTCGAATTCCTCGCCCAACCATTCCCTCATCCGGGTGAGGAAGGCGGAAGGAAGCGGGGAGGCGGATGGGTGGCGCATGCCCGTCATGGGCGATCCAGCTCCAGTGCGCTTGCGTTCGTCGCTAAACTCCCATGGATATCGAAACCAGGACTTTTCGCGGTTGCACGGACGATAGAGGATTGCCGATGAGAAACAGCTTCAATCCTCCATCTCAATGGCAAGCCATCAGCATGACCCAGGAACTGGATTCAACTCGCGTGGATGGCGGATGGGCAGAGGTCGTTGAGGATGCAATGGGCGCAGTCGGGTTTGCGAGCCTTGCACACCCGCCGTCCATGAAAGATCATGAGATGGGAGACGTCGATCCAGTCCTGGCGGGGAACCAGCGTCATCAAATCCCGTTCGATTTTCTTGGGGTCCTGATGTTGGGTCAGGCCCAGGCGGTTGGCGATGCGCTTGACATGGGTGTCCACGACGACGCCGTCCGCGATGTTGAAGCCCACGCCCAGCACGACGTTCGCGGTTTTGCGGGCGACGCCGGGCAGTTGCAACAGGCGCCCCATGTCGGGCGGGATGGCGCCGTCGTACTCATAGGCGATGCGTTGGGCGGCCTCTTGGATGAAGCGGGCCTTGTTGCGATAGAAGCCCGTAGGCCGGATAATGGCCTCGATCTCCGCCCGGTCTGCATCGGCCATGGCTCGGGGCGTGGGAAAGCGTTCGAACAGGATGGGCGTCACGCTGTTCACCCGCTCATCGGTGCATTGGGCGGAGAGGATGGTGGCTACCAGGAGCTGCCAGGGATCGTCGTGGACGAGCTCGCAGTGCGCGTCGGGATGGGCGATGCGCAGGCGACGGAGGATCTCGTGGATGCGGGCTTCGGGGGGATCGTCGGGCGTGAGTGTGGGGCGGGGAGCAGAGGCGTTGGTCATGGGGGTATTGTATCATGGGCGGGTGAACTTGCCTGTTTCGAGAATCGCTTTGGCGGCGCTGGCGAAAAGATTTCGGCGACAAGGTCCGCCCAGTTTGCCAATGACGTTTGACGAACTTGGCCGCCCGCGCCAGATTGGCTGTATAGATGGTTTGCAGGCGCCAAGTCGCAAGTGGCAAGGGGACTTGCACAGTCGCACCTGCCACTTGCCGCCATTTTCATCGGTATCGCCGCGGGCTCGCCCGCTGTGCGCCTGTTCTCAAGAAACGCGAAAATAGGGTATACTATGACCATGACGACTCAAGATCCCATCCCACGCCATATCACTGTCGATCGTCCGAACCAGCTTCTCATCATCGAATGGGAGGATGGCGCCTATTGCGAATATCCCCTGCCCGGCATCCGCTACATTTGTCCCTGTGCGGAATGCCGCGGCGGCCACGAACATATGGGCAAGCCCATTCCGCCCGAGGATATCTTCAAAACCCCGCCCCCCGGCGTCTCCACCGAGCTGGCGGATGTGAAGCTGGTGGGCAATTACGGCATTCAATTCTTCTGGGCCGATGGTCACAACGCGGGCCTGTACACCTGGAAGATCCTGCGGCCTCTGTGCCCGCAACGGCGCGCGTGAGGCTGTGTAGCCATTCCAGATTTGAGGGTGTGACGTAGACGTTTCAAGTTGGATCTGTGATCCGGCGGTTTCTCCTTTCTTGCATTCTCGACCCCACGCGAATTCGCATCCCATCATGGTCCTCGAAAAAAACAATGGCGGCGCACCTCCCGCCCAACCCCAAGAGACCCAACCCCCCCTTCATCCCTTGCCCTTCCGCGGGCGCTTCCCTCTGACCCAGGCCTTCGGCGAGAATCCGCAGATGTATCATCGGCTGGGGCTGCCGGGGCACAACGGGTTGGACTGGGGCATGCCCGAAGGGACGGAGATCGTGGCAGTGGATGACGGATTCGTCATTCGGGTGGAGGAGCGGCCCGAGGGGTTCGGCAAACATGTGAAGATTCAACATCACTGGGGTCAGAGTCTGTACGCGCATCTCAACGAGTTCAACGTCGTGTTGAATCAGCCCGTGGCGCGCGGCCAGGTTATCGGGTTGTCGGGAAATACGGGTTTCAGCACAGGGCCGCATCTCCACTTCGGCATGCGGGTCAAACCCTATGATAAGGGCGACGGCTGGTACGGCTACACCAATCCTCAGCGTTATCTCGACTGGCCCCCCGCGGGAGTCATCGCGCCCGCGGCCCCGCAGGCCACCGTCGAGGACCTGGAATCCCTGGCCTTTCAGTTGCAAGAGACGACCATGGCCCTGGAGTTGTGGGAGGAGCGGGTGATCGAGCTGTTGCAGCGCCATCTTCCGGGCGAGGTCCCCGAGGACGCGGACCCGATGGTCATGTTGGAGAATCTGTTGGCCGCCTGGGATGAGGAGCTGAATAAGCTGCGGGGGGAGACCATTGCTGGCTTGTTTGGGCCTGGATAACGGATGACTTACCGGCGCATCGTCATCAAATTGGGAACCAGCGTGTTGACTGCGGGCACGCCCTATCTCAATCGTCCGCGCCTTATCGACCTGGTTCGGCAGTGCGCGGCCCTGCATCAGGATGGAGTCGAGATCATCCTGGTGAGTTCAGGGGCGATGGCCGCGGGCAAGGAGCAGATGGGATTTCCCGAGTTGCCGCCCGATGTCCCCGCGAAACAGATGCTCAGCGCGGTGGGGCAGCCCCGGCTTATGGCGCTTTACGGTCAGTTTTTTGATATCTATGACGTTTCCGTGGCGCAAATGCTGCTCACCCGCGAGGACTTGCAAGGCCGCCGGCGTTACCTCAATGCCCGCCAGACCCTCTCCGCGCTGCTACGCCATCGCGTCATGCCTATTGTCAATGAAAACGACACCGTCACTGCAGAGGAGATCCGGATGGGAGACAACGACAACCTCTCAGCCATGGTCGCCACCCTGGCCGAGGCCGATCTTCTCATTCTGTTGACGGACCAGCCAGGCCTCTTCACCGCAGACCCCCGCCGCAATCCCGACGCCCGGCTTATCCCCGAGGTGAAGGCCATTGACGATCGCATTCGGGCGGGGGCGGGGGACGCGGTCACGGGATTGGGCACCGGGGGCATGGCCACCAAGCTTCAGGCTGCGGAGACGGCCACCCGCGGCGGGGCCGAGGTGATCATCGCTGCAGGCGCGGAGCCCGACGTGATCTTGCGCCTGGCTGGCGGCGAGGCTCTGGGCACCCGTTTTCTGGCCCGCAGCGACCGGCTGGAGCATCGCAAACGTTGGCTCCTGGCCGGATACACCACGTCCGGACATGTGGTGGTGGATGAGGGAGCGGCGGAGGCGTTGCAGCGCATGGGGCGCAGCTTGCTGCCCATTGGCGTGGCGCAGGTTGTGGGCGACTTTCAGCGAGGGGATACGGTGGGGATTTTTACCCGCTCGGGCCAGGAGATCGCGCGGGGCTTGGTGCGCTATCCCGCGGAGGCCATCCGTCGCATCGCCCGCCACCACTCAGACGACATCGAAAGCATCCTGGGGTACACCTACGGGCCAACGGTCATTCATCGGAATGATCTCGTGCTCTTATGATTGATTCGCCCGAAGCCCATTCCGCCCCTGTCTCGGCTGCTGAGAATCGGCTCATTTGAGGCCCGAGCGCAACACCTGGACGTAGGCGGCCATGCGTTGGGCCCGTAGGGCCCGTTTGTGCCCCACCCGCCATTTGGCTCCCTCCCGCAGCCACAGAAACGCAAAGGTGCTCAGCAGCCATCCGCGCAACAGCTCCGCCCATAGGGGGCCGAAATACTTGCGAGTGTAGCGCACCCGGCTGGTGAAGAATGCGATATCCCGGCGGGCTCGGGCCTGCTCGCTGGATTTGCCTTCGTAGTGGATGATCTCGGCCGCGGGATGATAGGCGATGCGCCAGCCCGCATCCTTCGCCCGATGACACCAGTCCAACTCCTCGGAATACATGAAGAAGCCCTCATCCAGCCCGCCGATCTGCTCATAGACCTCCCTCCGGACCATGATGGCGGCGCCAACCAGCCAATCCACCTCCTGCGGCGCGTCGTCAGGAACGTCGGCCATGATGAAATGGGCGAAGATGGGAAGTTGGGGAAGGTAGTGCTGGATGATCGTGCTCTCGGTGAAGAGGGTGAGCAGGGTGGGAAAGCGACGGCGGCTGGGCTGAGGACGGCCATCGCCATACCAGAGCCTGGGGCCGACCATCCCCACCTGGGGGTGCTGGTCCAGATAACGGGCCAGCGTGGCGATACTGTCAGGGAGGGGCTGGGTGTCGGGATTGAGGAGAAAGAGGTAGCGGGCCTGGGTCGCAGCCAAGGCCTGGTTGTTCCCGCGAGTGAAGCCTCGATTCTCCTTGTTGGCGATGATGCGCACATGGGGGAACGCCTCTTGTACCGCCTCCACCGTCCCATCGCTGCTGGCGTTGTCCACAAGGATGACCTCATAGCTGTACGCATCGCCCACAGCCTCGGGCAGCGCGTTCAGGCATCCCAACAAGAGCTCCCGCACGTTCCACGAGACGATGAGAATGGCGATGTCGGGCGCGGGCGTTGACGTCGTAGGCGATTGCGGCGTGTGGTTCATCCCYCAAAGGTTACCAGACCAGCMCCCGCAAATCCAAACTCATGCCTCCCCTTCCTTACTCGCCACATGAYCGCCGAANCATGAGCTGCGGCTGCAAGATGATCTGCCGGGATGGGACAGGTTCGTTCCGGATGATCTTGATGAGCATCTCCGCCAACATGCGTCCGATCTTGTAGATGGGTTGATGGATGGTCGTGAGGGGTGGGTGTGCGGTCTCCGCCATGGGAATGTCGTCGAATCCGGCGATGGCGATATCTCGCCCCACCCGCAAGCCGCGCTGTTGGGCTGCGCTCATGGCTCCAAACGCCATCAGATCATTGCCCGCGATGATGGCTGTGGGCGGCTCGGGCAAATCGAGCAGCCGCGCGGCCTGGTTCATGCCGCTGCGTTGGGTGAGGTTGCCATAAACCAGATAGGCGTCGGGGAGGGCCAGCCCGGCGTCGTGCAACGCTCTCTGCACGCCCGTCAGGCGATCGCGGGCGAAGGTGTATTCCAGCGGCGGCGAAATGTAGGCGATGCGGCGATGCCCCAACCCAACTAAATGATCCACCAGCATCCGCATACCCGCCGCGCCATCCTCATCCACAAAGGGATAATCCAGATGGTCTTCCGTGCGCCCGAAGGCCACGAATTGGATTTTGTCGTTATTGTAGTCGATAACGTTCGGGGAGTCAACAGGCAGAGGATTTGCCACGCTTCCGATTTCCCGTGATAATGTAACCGTGAATCGTCATGCTCTCTCGGTTCACAGCACGCGATTGCCGGCTGGCTGTGGCGCAACGCCCACATTGTTCCCTTCGCAAGGGGCGCCAAAAAACGATTGTCAAGGCAAAGCGAACTCCCATGAGCCTCTTCGATCGATTGCGTTTCGCATCGCAACTCCTTGCTGAGGTCGCGCGCGGCGCCCGCCTTGTGGGGATGCGCAATGTCGTTCGCACGGCGCTCTATCGCCCCCGCCTGACGCGTATGAACCGTCGTTTCGGCGGCCCATGGGGGCCGGGCTTCCAGGCTCCCGCCGGTAATGTCGTCGGGATGGAAGCGATGGAGGATGGGCTCATGCTGCGGTTGGAGCAAGGGGTCTGCTCGGTGCAGGTCATTTCGCCCCACATGCTGCGGGTGCGCATCGCCGCGGGCGACGTCATGCCCCCTTACGCCTCTTACGCCACCCTGCCCGAGGCGAAGCGTCCCACGCCCTTTTCTTGGCGCGAGGAAGGGGAGTCCATTCGCTTCGCGGTGGATGATCGGGCGTTGATCCTGCGTAAAACGCCTTTCGGGTTGGCGTGGGAGGATGAAATGGGACAGGGGAGCCTGGGTACAGAAACGCTGACCTGGGAGGAAGAGGGAGGTCGGCTTCATCTTCGTTTTCCGGAAACGATCTGGTGGTATGGGTTGGGGGAGCGTGCGTGTCATCTGGCTCTGGAGCGACGGACCTATGCCCTGACGACGCGCGATCCCGAAGGCTACGGCCCGGGCGACGATCCCCTCTACGTCAACATCCCCTTCCTCCTGGGCGTGCACGAGGGGCGGGCTTTTGGCCTGCTGCTGGACCGGATGAGCGATGGGGAGATCACGCTGCGGCGAGATGGCGGAATCGAGTATCGCATTCTGGGGGATGAGATTCGATTGGACATCATCTTCGGCCCTGAGCCCGCGCAGGTGCTGGCCCGCTACGCCGACCTGACGGGTCGCGCCCCATTGCCACCCCTGTGGACTCTGGGCTATCACCAATCCCGCTGGAGCTATGAGACCGAGGCCGTGGTGCGAGCTATCGCCCGCGAATTCCGCCAGCGCCGCATTCCCTGCGATGCCATCCATTTCGACATTGACTATATGGATGGCTTTCGCTGCTTCACCTGGGATCGCCAGGCCTTTCCCGATTTGCCAGGCCTCCTCGCGGATCTGCACGCCAGCGGCTTCAAGGCGGTGGGGATGATCGATCCCGGTATCAAGGTGGATGAGCATTACGATGTCTGCGCGGATGGCGTGGCGCAGGACGTTTTTTGCAGGCTGCCCGACGGTAGTCTCTTCCATGGTCCGGTGTGGCCGGGCGAATGCTATTTCCCCGACTTCACCAGCGAGCGGGTGCGGACGTGGTGGGGCCAATGGTATAAGCGCCTGGTGGACGCGGGCTTCGACGGCTTCTGGAACGATATGAATGAGCCGACCATCTTTGGCGGCCAGACCTTCCCGCCCAGGGTGAGACATGCTTTCGAGGGACTGGGCGCGGCGCACTGGCAGGTGCATTCCGCCTATGGGATGCAGATGGCGCGGGCCACGCTGGCGGGCCTGGAGCGCTGGCGGCCCCATCGGCGCAACTGGGTGTTCACCCGTTCCGCCTATGCCGGCACGCAGCGTTACGCCAGCTCGTGGACCGGAGACAACCGCAGCGCGTGGGAGGACCTGCGCATCACGCCCGCCATGCTCATGAACTTGGGCCTGTCGGGCCTGTCGTTCACCGGCTCCGATATCGGCGGCTTCGAAGGATCGCCCACGCCCGAACTCTACGCCCGCTGGCTGACCTCCGCGGCGTTTCATCCCTTCTTCCGCACCCACACCGCCAAGGGCGCAGCCTGGCAGGAGCCCTGGCGCTATGGCGAGGAGGTGGAGGCCATCTGCCGGACCTACATCGAACTGCGCTATCGGCTCCTCCCAGCCATCTACACCCTCTTCTGGCAATATGCGACATGGGGGATGCCCATGATGCGCCCCATGTTTTTCGAAGACCCCGCGGATGAGGTCCTTCTCGCCCTCGACGATCAGTGGCTTTTCGGCGATCATCTGCTGGTCGCTCCGGCGCTGGAGGAGGGCATGGTCGCCCGGGATGTGCTGCTCCCCGCGGGGGACTGGTACGACTTCTGGAGCGACGAACGCCTCGCCGGCCCCGCCGTCATCTCAAGCCCGACCCCGTTGGACCGGGTTCCCCTGTTCGTGCGTGCGGGCGCGGCCTTGCCCATGGGGCCGGTGCGCCAATTTGTGGAAGACAAGCCAGACGCGCCCCTGGAGTTGCACATCTATCCCGGTTCAGGCGTCTCCTGGCTTTATGAGGATGATGGCGAGACCCTACGGTATCGTGAGGGGGACTATCGTCTCACCCGATTCAAGATGGATTTCGACGGTCATCGCTTGCGCATTCAGCGCCAGATGGCGGGCGATTGGCAGCCGCCGGCGCGTGCCCTGACCGTTGTCTTCCATGGCGTCCTCATCGAGCGGGCTTTTCTTGACGTCACTCCCCATTCTGTGATAAACAACCAGATGCAGATCGAGGACGATTCATGGCAGATTTTGGAAGCGATGATCGTCTGATCGGAAA
>DUEQ01000545.1 GCA_011192085.1 Caldilineae bacterium | reverse complement strand
CAGCTCGGGCGGCAGGGGCGTGCGCGCGCCGCCGCCGATCCCCCAACGCCCCTCCGCGGTGACGATGGCGCTCCATCCCGTCAGCAACACGATCCCCGCCGGTCCCTCCTCCACGCTCCCCTCCAGGCCCACGCCCAGATCCGCGCTTATGGCCTCACGCGCGGCCCGAGCCCGGTTTAACGCCCCCCGGATCGCCGCCTCCGCGCCCCAGGGCTGAGCATCCACGCCCGAAGGCGCATCGACGGGCAGGATGCGGGCCTCGGGCCATATGGGCAGCAGGGCCAGGCGCGTCGCCTCCAGCTTGGGACGGTTGAGCGATCCAACAGCGATGAGGGGCTTGGGCGGGATGGGCATGGGCGTGGGGGCGTGTGTGAGCGTATGAGTGTAGGGTAAGTCAGTTCACGGTTCTGGGTCTCAGTTTTAAGTTCGCGGTTGGCAGCTTCGCGAAAGTCTAACTTTTGCACTTTTAACTTTGCACTTCCTATCAGTCTCGGCCCGGCCCGCGTCCTCGGCCGTGATGGGGGGAAGCTCGGGCGCGTAGGACGCCCGGGCCACCTCATGGGTGATATCCCAATCGCTGTAGGCGTTGGCCGATGTCACCCGTTTGCTCAGATCTTTGGCCTGTTTGAGCGCGCTGAATCGGGCGAGGATCGTCGTCAGAGGCTTGATGGGAAATGCGGGGAGTTGGAGGGTGCATCGGGCCCCAGACCGATGCCATCGATGAAAAGAAACAAGACCTTCGCCAAGACGACTTCCCCTCGCTCGTCTCTACCTGGCTTCCATCGCGGTCTGCCGGGCGTCAGCAAGCGCTTGCAGCTGTCGCAGCGCCCAGGCCAGGGCGTGAGTGGCCAGCCAGTTCCGGGTGAACTCATCCCCTCCGGCCGCGCTCAAACGCCGGGTGAAGGTCTCCTCCTCCGCGACCAGGGCCAGCCAGGTCTCGCCTCGGTCCTCGGCCCAAAAGCCGTAAGCGGGATCGGAAGAGCCCAACACGGCCAGGGCGACGTCAGCTTCGGTCAACCTTCGCACCGCCTGGGCCACGGCCCGCGCGTTGGCCTCGGTGAAATCGGTGCACGCCTCGCAGCCCGCCAGCGCGGTGATATCGAGGAAATGCCCGGCCAGGACATCCCGGTCCCCCTCCGGGAATTTCTCCAAGATAGCCCCGCGGGTGTTGGTTTCCAGAATGGCCAGGCGCGCGTGTTGGCCGCGCAGCACGCGCGCCATCACCCCGCCCAGGGTCTCCTCATCCGCCCCAAAGACCCACGGGCCCAACGCCTCGCGAATCGCATCTTCGATGGGCGCTATCAAGGCCCGGGCCTCCTTCTCGGTGCGGGCGCGGGCCGTAATCCGCACATCCACCTGACCCAGATGCGCAGCCAGCCCCACCGTGGGGTTGCTGAGCCGCATCAGATCGCCGATGCGCGCATCAATGAGGCTCTCGCCTAGGCCCGCGGTGTGGAGGATGCGCGCCACAATCACGGCCTGCTCCTCCATCTTGCTTTGCAGATAGGGCAACACCTGCTCCTCCATCATCCGCTCCATCTCGCGGGGCACGCCGGGCATGGCGATGACCACTTTGCCGTCGGTTTCGACGATGAAACCGGGCGCGGTGCCGATAGGGTTGGGCAGCATGATCGCGCCCTGGGGAAGGTAGGCCTGGCGCAGGTTGTTGTCGGTGAAAGGCCGCCCGCGGCGGGCGAAGAAATCCTTGAGATGCGCCACGATCTCCTCCCGCGGCTCCAGAGACCTGTGGGTGGCGTCGGCCACGGCCTCGCGGGTGATATCGTCCACGGTGGGGCCCAATCCTCCGGTCATGATGACCACATCGGAGCGGATCAGGGCCTGGCGAATGGCCTCGGCCAGCCGCTCGCGGTTGTCCCCAACCGTAATTTTGTAGAAGAGATTGACGCCAATCCCTCGCAGTTTGCGGGCGATGAAGGGCGCGTTCGTGTCCACGATCTCGCCCAAAAGCAATTCGGTGCCGGTGGTGATGATTTCAGCGTTCATAAAAGGGCGTTCAGGTTGCGGAGAAGTGCATGTCGATGGCCCGGTGGTAGACGTCTACCAGTTTGGAGGTCAGTGTGGGGATGCTGTAGCGTTCTGCGTTCTGCCGCGCGGCCCGGCCCATGGCCCGCATCCGGTCGGGATCGCGAATCAGAGAGAGGATGGCCGCGGCCATAGCCTCCTCGTCCTCCTGCACGACCACGCAATTTTTGTCGGGGTTGATGAAGTGGAGCAGGGCTTTGGATTCGACCAGGACCAGGGGCAGGCCTGCGGCCATGGCCTCTAGCACCACCAGGCCTTGGGTTTCGGTGGTGCTGGCGAAGACGAAGAGGTCGGCCTGGTTGAGTTCTTCCACCACCTGCTCGAAGGGCACCATGTCGGTGAACTCGATGCGGTGATCCACGCCCAACGCTGCGGCCAGTTTCTTGAGCTCGCCCAGGCTGGGACCGCCCCCCACCACTATCAGCTCGATGCGATCATCCTGCTGGGCCGCCCGTTTGAACACGCGCAGCAGGAAATCCAAGTTCTTTTCTTTGGCCACGCGGCCCACATAGATCAGGCGGATGCGGTCGGGATCGCTGAGGGGAGGGCGGGCTCGGGGCTTGAACTGGTCGAGATCCACGGGGGTGGGTAAAATCTCTACCGGTTTGTGGATGCCATAGCTGGGTAGCATGTCCACCACGGCGGGCGAGGGCGCAATGATGTAATCGGCCCGGTTGGCGTAATCGCGTACCACCCGCCGCACGATCTGCTTCACGATCTCGTTGTCCATGCCCAGGAAGTAGTGGGTGTACTCGTGGTACATGGTGTGGAAGGTGAACACCAGGGGGATGTCCAGCTCCTCGCTGAAGCGGCGGGCCTCGACTCCCACAATGATGGGATGATGCGCGTGGATGATATCTAGCTTCAGGCGGGGCGCCATCCAGGTGATGTGGGGCGCGGTAACTACGGGAAAGGAGTAGTTGAGCTGGGTGGGGAGGGGGATGGCGGGATAGCGGAAGATGAAGGGTTGCTCATCCTCGTAATTGCGGGAATCGGGCGCGAAAACGCCCACGAAGTGGCAGGCGTCCAACAAGCCCTGCCGGTAGAGCATGATGGAGCGCACAACGCCGTTGATCACGGGGAGGTAAGCGTTGGAGAACATGCCGATGCGCATGGGGGACTCCTGCGAAGGGGCGGGGGAGCGATCTGTCGTCAATCGTCTATTTCCGCGCCAGCAACGTCGCCTGGACGCGGATGTTTTTCAGGAAGCGAACGAGGTCATCTCGGGTCTTGGGGTCGTAGCTGCTGTTCTTTTGCGCATCCTCGATGAACGCATCGAGCATAGCAATGAATTGATCGTTCACCAGCTCCCGTTTCTGTTCGATCAAAGCTTTGGTGCCCGCGGGGTAGTCCGCCTCCAGCAGCTCGAAGATGAGGGTCATCTCGGGCGGAATGGCCTGGCTGACCATCTCCTGAAGCGTGTCGAGGACTTTCTGAATGCGGGCGGCCAGTTCGGTCGCACCCTGGGCCTGGGCCGCGGCCAGTTCGGCCACCAGGGTCTCGATGACCGTTTCATTGATCAGGGGTGCGTACTCTTGAATGGCGCGTTCCAGGTCCTGGGCCTTGATGAGCTCCTCCGCGATCCGAGCCGCGGCCCGGGCGCTCTCCTCCTCGATCTTGCGCAGGGTGTCCAGCAGTTTGAGAATGAGGTCGCGCTTGGCCTCCAGGCGTTCTCGCTCCTCGCCCGACGCCCCCTCGATCCGATCCGCCAGCCATTGGAAAAACGCGTAGTCCATCATGGGCAACGCGGCGATGGCGATGGCCTCCGCCTCGTCCAGATCGCCGTCGAGGATGGCCTGTTGCACCTGCTCGCGGGTAGGCCGCGGGCCCAGGGCCTCCACCGCCTTGCGCTGCTTCAGCAGCCGTTGCCCGAATTCGGTCAGGGGCATGAGCCGCTCCCGCAGGGCCTCCAGCGCCTTGACCTGATTCTCCTGCCCCAAGGCCTTGTATCGCTCGATGGTGTCCGACAGGATCATGAAGAATTCCCGGTCCAGCAGCTCTCTGTTCTCGGCCACGGTCATGTTGAAAGCCATCTCATCCCCTTGCAGGTTCAACAGCTTCTCCAGCAACTCGATCTTGCGCTGGCTGGCCTCCAGCATCTCCTGGGTGACGCCATCCAGCTCCAGAATCTTGCGGACGAGATGCTCCAGGTCAAAGAACTGCTGGGGAGTGAAGAGATAGCCCTTGCGCTTCTCCGCGGGCAGTGCGTTCATCAGCGCGTTGGTCAGCTCCCCGATGATCTTCTGGCGCTCGCTTTCGGGGATGTTGGCCTGCATGGGGATGTATACAGCCAGGAATTCCTTGTCCGGGTCGTGGTAGAGCAAGGGCCCGGCGATGTAGCTCACCCGACCGCAGCTCGGGCATCGGGCCGCGTTGAGCTGGCCCGAGAGCAGCGCCGTCTTCAGCTCGGGCTGACGCTTGACGTCGATGATGGAGAAGACGGGGGTTTGAAAGGGGACGCCGCACTGCGGGCAGGTGATGGTGACAAGTTGGGGTCGGAACATGATGGCCTTCCTTTAGGAAGTGAAAAGGTGAAAAGTGCAAAAGTCTGCGTTACGCCGGCAGGACTTTGTAGGGGGCGAGGGCGCCCTTTTTCATGCGCCCGACGCCCAGGAACGTCTCGCCCGGTCCTAGAACGCGCAGGTCGGATGTGACGTTGGGCGGATTGTCCAGGGGAATGCGCTGGCCATGACGAAAACGCCAGGTCTGTTCCTCTGTCAGGATGACCGCGGGCAACATGGAAAGGGCCCCGCGCAGGCCATGGAGATAGCGGGGCCAATCCTCCCCCGCGGCCTCCAGCGCCTCCAGGGTGATGGCGTCCTCCACCCGAAACGCGCCCGAAGCCACCCGGCGCAGGGTGAGCACATGCCCGCCCACGCCCAAGGCCTGTCCCAGATCGTGGGCGATGGCGCGGATGTACGCGCCGGGCGAGGTGCTGATGCGCAGAGTGAGGTCGGGGTTGCGCCAGTCGAGGATGGTGATGTCGTAAATGGTGACGGGCCGGGGCGGGCGATCCACCACCTTGCCCTCGCGGGCGAGCTTGTAGAGGGGCTGGCCCCTCCGTTTGATGGCGGAATACATGGGCGGGGTTTGCAAAATGTCGCCCCGAAATGCATCCAACGCCCGGTCCAACGCCTCCAGCGTGAAGTCAGGCACGGGCGCTGTGGCGGTCACCTGGCCCTCAGCATCGTACGTGTCGGTCATCTGGCCCAGGCGGATGGTGGTCTCATAGACTTTCTTGCTCTGCTGAAGGTATTCCACGAAGCGGGTGGCCGGGCCCACGCACACCAGCAGAACGCCCGTGGCCAGGGGATCCAGCGTGCCAGCATGCCCCGCGCGGCGGATGCCGGTCAATCGCCGCACTTGGGCCACGACGTCGTGAGAGGTAAGTCCCTGGGGCTTGTCGATGTTCAGAACGCCGCTGGGGCGGGATTTGGAGGCGGGCATGGGGTCGTGGGGTGGTCTGGTCGCGTGGTCGTGGTTAGCGTTTTCGCTGGACTTCTTCCTTCAGCATGGCCACGATCTCTCGTCGCACGGCGTGGATCGCTCCCTCGACGGTGCAGCCCGCGGCCGGGGGATGGCCGCCGCCCCCCAGTTGCAAAGCGATCTGGGAGACGTCGTAGCCGCGGCGGGCGCGGAAGCTGCATTCCACCTTGCCATCGGGCATTTCGGTGAAGACCGCGGCGATCTTGGCTTCTTGCGCCGAGAGGATGAAGGAAACCAGCCCCTCGGCCCGGATGATGCCGCCCAGGTCCTGGCGCATGGTCAGGGTGTTGATGGCGCTGATCACGCTATCCTCCAGGGTCGCCGTATCCAGGGCCCGACCCCACAGGGTGAGGAGGGCGAGGGAGCGGGTGTCGAGGGTGCGCTCGGTGATCATAGCCAGGGGCGCGCCCGCGTCGATGAGCTCGCCCGTGACGTGCATCACTGCGGGGGTGACGTTGTAGGTGCGGAACCCGCGGGTGTCGGTGACGATGCCCGTGAGCAAGGCCGTGGCCAGGGTCTCGTCCAGAGGCTCGTTCAGGGCCTTGGTCAGATAGTAGATCATCTGGTCCGTGGCGCAGCAATCGGGCGCGACCCAATTGATGTCGCCGAAATAGACGTTGGTGACGTGATGATCGATGACGATCAGAGGCAAGTCACCAAAACGCGTTTCTTCGTAAATGCTCCCCATGCGAGTAGGATCGCTGCTATCCAGCGAGATCACCAGATCGGGGCGTTCATCCACGCTCTGGACAATGCGTTCGTAGAAGGGCAGGAAGTTGAACACTGCGGGCGCTTTGTCCTGACAGGCGAGGATAGGGTCCTTGCCCATGCGATAGAGCAGATAGCCCATGGCCGTGAGGCTGCCGATGGCGTCGCCATCGGGCGAGATGTGGGCAATGAGAAGGGGTTTGCGGGCGCTTGACAGGGCGTCGAGAAGTTCAGGGGGTGGGGAGCAAGATGGCGGTTTGGAATCAGTCACTTGGGGTCTCTTCGTCGGTGTGGGTTTCAGCGAGAGGGTTCAGCGAATCGAGGATCTCATCCACGCGCCGCGCTTCCAGGTAGCTGCGGTCGATCTTGAAGATGAGTTCGGGCATGCGACGCACCTTGATGCGTTGGGCGAGTTGGGTGCGGATGAAGCCCTGGGCGGCTTTCAGTCCCGCCAACACCTCGCGCGTGTCCACATCCTCATAAAAGGGCGTGACGAAAACCCGGGCGGTGGTGAGATCGGGCGAGACATCCACCTGGGTGACGCCGATATCGTCCACCCGGGGATCGCTGAGTTCGTACATGATGATGCTGTTGAGCTCCTCCCAGAAGAGCTCATCCAGCCGTTGTTTTCGATAGTTTCGGACCATCGGTTTATCGTACGCGAACCTGTTCGGTGGCGACGATGATGTCGCCTTCCTTGGGATCGGTAAAGTTTTCGACCGCGATGCCGCATTCGTAACCCGAGCGCACCTCAGGCACATCCTCCTGATAGCGCTTGAGGCTGGAGATGACGCCGCGGTGGATTTCCTGGCCGTTGCGCAGGATGATAGCGTCGGCATTGCGACGGATCACGCCATCGGTGACCAGACATCCCATGACCTTGCCTCGGCCGCGAATGCGGAACACCGCGCGCACCTCGGCTCGTCCCAGCTCGCGCTCCTCGTAGACGGGTTCGAGCATGCCTTGCAGGGCCTTGGAGATGTCTTCGACGATGTGGTAGATGACGTTGTAGAGGCGGATGTCCACGCCCTGCTGTTCGGCCTGGCGTTTGGCCACCGGGTCGACTTTCACGTTGAAGCCGATGATCAGCGCCCGGCTGGCCGTGGCGAGCATGACATCAGATTCGGTTATATTGCCCACGGCCTTGCGCAGGATGCGGATGCCCACCTCATCGCTGCTCAGGTCTTCCAGGGATTTCACGATGGGTTCCAGTGAGCCCTGCACGTCTACCTTGACAATGAGGTTGAGATCTTTGACCGCGCCGCTCTGCATCTGGGCGTAGAAATCCTCCAGGGTGAGGGCCTTGGTCTGTTCTTGCTCTTTAGCCCGGTCTTTTTCTTTGCGCTCGGCCGAGATCTGACGGGCCAGACGGTCGCTCTCCACCACCTGGAAGATGTCGCCCGCCTGGGGCAGCCCTTGCAGGCCGGTGATGAGCACGGGCATGGAGGGCTTGGCTTCATTCAACTGCCGGCCTCGATCATCGAACATGGCCCGGACGCGGCCCCATTCCTGACCGAGGACGATGGGATCGCCCTTCTTGAGCGTGCCCTTCTGCACGAGCACGGTGGCGGTGTTGCCCAAACGCCGGTCTTGCAGCGCCTCGATGACGGTGCCGATGGCCGGGCCTTCGGGATTCGCCTTCAGGTCCATGACGTCGGCCACCAACAGGACATTCTCCAGCAGCGCGTCGATGTTGATGCGTTGCTTGGCGGAAATGGGCACGACGATGGTGTCGCCGCCCCATTCCTCGGGCTGCAAACCCCGGTCCGCGAGTTGCTGCATGACCCGTTCGGGGTTGGCGTTGGGTTTGTCCATCTTGTTCAGGGCGACGATGATGGGCACATGGGCCGCGCGGGCGTGGTCGATGGCCTCCTCGGTCTGGGGCATGACCCCATCATCCGCGGCCACCACCAGAATGACGATATCGGTGACCTGAGCGCCGCGGGCGCGCATGGCGGTGAACGCGGCGTGGCCGGGCGTGTCCAGGAAGGTGATCTTCCGGCCGTCCAATTCGATCTGATACGCGGCGATGTGCTGGGTGATGCCGCCGGCCTCGCGTTCGGCCACTCGGGTGTTACGGATGGCGTCCAGCAGGGTGGTCTTGCCGTGGTCCACATGCCCGAGCACGGTGATCACGGGCGGGCGGGGCTTGAGCTTGCTGGGGTCTTCCATCTCCAGCAGGCGCTCGCGCAGAGTTTTGGGGCCGGTTTCGCTCTCTTCCAGCTCCTCCTCCACGATGGTCTCCCGCTCGATCTCCTTGCCTAGCTCCTCGGCGACGATGGTGGCCGTGTCGAAATCGATGATCTCATTGATGGTGGCCATGGTACCGTAGCTCATCAGGATCTTGATGATCTCGATGGGCGTGGTGTCCAGTTTCTGGGCCAGGTCGCGCACGGAGATGACTTCGGGGATCTCGATGACGGAGGATTCGGGGGTTTGCGGCTGGGGAGCTTGCGCCGCGGGCTCGGGCGTGGCCACCGCGGCCGTCGACGCCTCGCTCCGGGCGT
>DUEQ01000544.1 GCA_011192085.1 Caldilineae bacterium | reverse complement strand
TTGATTGATCTGGCTGAAAATGGCCAGTCCGATGATCAAACCGAATCCCAACAGAGTCAACGTGGCGTTGATCTTGCGACTGCCGCGTATGCCCGACAATTCGAGGAGGAAGATCAGAACCAGCGCCCCCAAGCTGATCCACTTGGGGTTGACCGCCACCTCATGCACGAAGGTTTGATAGGCCGTCAGGCCATACATGCTGGCGAGCCGGGCGAAGATGGCGATCACACTGACATAGCCTGCCAACTCCAGCCATCCCGCCAAAAAAACCAACGTCAGTCCATAACGCCCCCGAACTAGCCCATAGAGACCCCTTTCGCCGCCCAAACTCGCGACGCGCTCGGTATGGGTCAGCATGAACGGCGTGATGAACAGCAACAAGAGGAGGTAGCCAATGGCCGACCCCCGGGCATCATACGAAAACACAAATCGTCCTAAAATGGACAACACCCCAATGCCCGCGGTCATGCCCAACCCGATGATAATGACCGAGCGGGTGGGAACCTCTCGATTGAGTTGGATCCGATCGACGGGAAGAGGGTCTTCCATCATGGATTTCGACGCATCGGTCATAGTCAAGCTCCAATGTCAGCGAAAAATCATGTCAGCGCACAGGCTCTCAACATCGTGAACGGCTGAACTTGCGGCAAGGCGGATGTATTGTAATCCCCGCGCCAACTCTGCGCAACCCATGGGCTGCGGCGGACGCGTTTCAAATCCCCGCCCGATTTCCCTGGCCGTGGGCGAAACTGGTATGATTAACCTGCTGGAGCTCGACGCTACGCCCTCCAGACCGCCAGAGGATCGCCCGACCCATGCGCATCGACATCCTCACCATCTTCCCCGAAATGTTCCCCTGCGTCCTCGACGCGTCCATCCTCAAACGGGCGCAGGACAAAGGCCTGGCGGACATCCGCGTGTGGAATCTGCGAGACTGGACCACGGACAGGCACAAGACCACCGACGACGCGCCCTACGGCGGCGGGGGCGGCATGGTCATGAAGCCCGAGCCCATCTTCGCCGCGGTGGAGGATATCCGGGGCGAGGAAGAGGTCCCCGTCATCCTCCTCACCCCCCAGGGGCGGCGCTTCACCCAGACCGTGGCCGAAGAGCTGACCCAACAGGCGCGCCTGATCTTCATCTGCGGGCGCTACGAGGGCGTGGATGAGCGGGTGCGGGAGCATCTGGTGACGGATGAGATCTCCATCGGGGACTATGTGCTGTCGGGCGGGGAGCTGGCCGCCATGGTGGTGGTGGACGCGGTGGTGCGGTTGCTACCGGGCGCGCTGGGCTACGAACGGGCCGCGGCCGAAGATTCCCACGCCACGGGCCTGCTGGAAGGGCCGCACTACACCCGCCCGCTCCTGTTCCGAGGCTGGGAGGTCCCCGAGGTGCTGCGCTCCGGGCATCACGCCCGGGTGGCCGAGTGGCGGCGCAGGCAGGCCCTGAAGCGCACCCTGGAACGCCGCCCCGACCTGCTGGCCACCGCCCGGCTCACCGAGCAAGATAAGCGCTGGCTGCGGGAGATGGGATACCACGGGCCATTTGCCGATGACGGGGTTTCCCAGTAGGATCGGGACTGATGAGTGCAGTCCGCAAGCGACGCCCCTGGATTTTACTCCTCGCCATCCTCCTGGCCTACGCCGCCCAAGGGATCGGCTTTCCCGATAACCCCAATGGCCCCTTCTTTCAAACGTTGCTGGGATTCGTCCCCTGGCTGGGGGATGCGACCGCGCGGCTGGGGCTGGGCGCAGCCGCGTATGGTCTGGCGATGGCGCTGTTTGCATGGGCCGCGCCAAGTTTCAGTAATCCGTATTCAGTAATCAGCATGCAGTGGGGGAACGGGGGAAAGACTGCGAGGGGGAGGCGGCGCTTGATGGCGTGGATCGCGTTGGGGATGGGGATAGCGCTGTCGGGATGGAGCATGGCGCGTTTTCTGTTGCGGGGAGAGGATGTCATGACGAGGGGATTGTGGATGGGGAGCATGGTCGCCCTCTTGGCGGCGGCGGGCGGCATGGCCTGGGCGGAACGCCCAGCGAGAGTCGGCCAGCCTCCCTCTATTGCATTCCGTTGGCGGCATGGATTGACCCTGGCCGCGATCCTGGGCGGCGCGGCCTGGCTGCGCTTTCACCTGCTGACGGCCATTCCCCAGGAGCTGCATGGCGACATGGCGTCCATGGGCTTGCAGGCCCGAGACATCCTCGCCGGCGTCGCGCCGGGGCTCTTCCACCAGGGCTGGGCCGAGATCCCCATGCTGGGGTTCTATCCCTCGGTCATCGGGCTGGCATTTGTATCCAATAGCATCCTGGGGCTCAACTTCGCGCCCGCGGCAGAGGGCCTGCTGACCGTGTTCGGGCTCTATCTCCTGGCCTGGCGTCTGTTCGATTCTCATCGTCTGGCCGCGTTGGCCGCAGCCATCCTGGCGGTGAATATCCCCCACATCCACTTCTCCCGCCTGGCCGCGTATATGGACCCCTGGCCCTGGTTCCTGTTCGCATTCGCTCTGTTGGCCCACGGCCTGCGCTCTCGCAAACTCTGGCCCTTTCCCCTGGCGGGATTGCTGGCGGGCGTGAGTTTGCAGATGTATTATTCGGGACGGGCCGCGCTCTTCATCCTGCCCGCGGTCGCGCTCTATCTCATCTTCCTGCATCCCCAAGCCGCGCGGCGGGAATGGCGGCTGGGGCTGGGCGCGGTGGCGCTGCTGGGGCTGGGCGTGGTCATCGCCCTGGGACCTTCTCTCATCTACTTTTTGCAACACACCGACGCACTGCTGGCCCGATCCCGCGCGGTGTTTCTCTTCCATCCATCTGTCATGACCCATCTCATGGGCAAATATGGCGCGGATACGCCCGCGGCCGTGGCGTGGGAGCAGATCAAGCGGTCGGTCTTGATGTTCAACGCCACGCACGACACCAGCACCCAGTTCGGCTACGCGCATCCCATGTTCACGGCCTTGCTGTCGCCGTGGGTGCTGCTGGGCGCAGGATACAGCCTGCGTCGATGGCGGCGTCCGGGCCTGGGTTACGTGCTCATCTGGCTGATCATCATCCTGGTCACGGGCAGCGTCCTCACCAACAACGCTCCCTTCTGGCCCCGATTGGTGGGCGTCTTGCCCGCGGCCGCGCTGCTTGCGGGCGCGGCGCTGCACGCGGCCCTCAAGGGCCTGGGCCTGGACCAGCCTGGCCGCAGCCTATTGGAGCCTACGCCCACCGCCATCGCCACGTTGGGGCTGGTCATGGCCTTTTTGCTGTTGGGGCAGCGCAACTGGCGGGATTATTTTCAGTCCGTCAACAACAACGCCCGTGCCCAGGCCCGCATCGGGCGCTATCTCGACGCCTTGCCCGATTCCGTTACGGCTTGCAGCTTCTCGCAGCCTTACCATCTCAATGAGCGAACCATTGCGTTTCTGGCCTGGCCCCATCAGCTTTTGGACCTGGATCCCGGCGTCACTGGCCCCTTGCTGGACGCGTGCCCTGGCCCCGACCGCGTCTGGATTCTCTCCCCCCATGAACGGTCCCAGCTCCTTCGCGTGCAGCGGCGCTGGCCCGAGGGCCAGTTGCGAGAGCACCGGGATGGCGTAGGGCGCGTGGTCTTTCTCAGCTACCTCATTCTTCGCGGTGGTGTGACCGCTATCGACCGTTCGGCCTCGCCCCCGATCACGAGCAGCGCTTATCTACCCCAGGGCGATCTCTTCCAGCCTCAGAGCCTCTATGTTGGGGATGTGAGCAGCACGGTGGCGTCATGGCGCGTGGGACCCGTGGAGGTGCGCGGGGGTCAGGTCATCCTGA
The DNA here is from genome assembly GCA_011192085.1 of Caldilineae bacterium. Lineage (GTDB taxonomy): Bacteria > Chloroflexota > Anaerolineae > J102 > J102 > M2005. Next base: position 5,056 of record DUEQ01000544.1, on the reverse strand, counting down.
CGGTGGGCCCCATCGCCGGACATGACGCGGTCTTCGATTACGCCGAGTTCCTGGACGTGGATGGCCAGCGCCATCGTTTCGAGGCGGAAGCTCTGACCTATGAGGGGGATATCCGCTTCGCGGAGGAACCGGGCCAGGACCGACGCTGGTGGCTGCAACGGTTCGATCCTTTCAGCGATGGCGCGGGCCTGGTGGCGCAGAAGGGCGAGCTCGTTCCAGCCCTGCGCGCCCGCATCGCCCTGCCCGACGGCCTCTATGATCTCACCATCGGCACATTTACGGGCGATCCTGCCAACGGCGTCTTCGCGTTGGGGGTTGCGGTGGAGTAAAAATCCTGTCAAAAACTGTCAGGCGGGCGGTGGTGGGCGGGGTTGATGGTTTTTGACAGGTTTTCAAGACTATACTGCAAGGCGACGCTGAGAACGTGTCCTGCAATTTCGACGGTTCATGCCGCAACAATCCTGGTATCTGAGGAGAACGAACCATGCATATCGCTCGCAATTGGCGAATCAAAAAACAACGATACAGCCTTCATGGCGAGATCTGCCATCACTGTGGCGCGCACGTCTTCCCCCCTCGGGATGTCTGTCCCGAATGCGCCAAGCCAGCGTACGATCCCGCGCAGCTGAGCGGCGTCGGTGAAGTGTACAGCTTCACCACCGTGTACAATGCCCCCGAAGGCTTCCAGGCCCAGGCACCCTATCCTCTGGCGTTGATCAAATTGGAAGAGGGCCCCATGCTCACCGCCCAGCTCACCGACGTGGCTCCCGATGAGGTGGAGATCGGGATGGAGGTAGAAATGGTGACCCGCAAGCTGAGCGTGGAAGGGGAGGAGGGCCTGATCAATTACGGTTACAAATTCCGGCCTCGCATGGCCGCTTAATTCTCAATTCATTCGTAAGGTAGTCACATTCATTCTCCATAATCCCGAGACCGCCTGGTGCACGCCTGGCGGTCTCCTGCTGTAACGCCCATGAGTCTCTCACCCATCGTCGTCGGCGTGGCCGGCGGCAGCGGTTCAGGTAAAACGACGGTCGTCCATCGCATTCTCGACCAGGTAGGCTGGGACCGCATCGCCTACTTGCCGCACGACGCCTACTACAAAGATGCAGCCCATCTGCCCTGGAATCAGCGCGTCCATCTCAATTACGACCATCCCAACTCGCTGGACAACGATCTGCTCATCGCGCATCTGCAAATGTTGCTGCGGGGCGAGCCAGTGGATGCTCCAATCTATGATTTCGCCACCCACACCCGCAAGGCCGAGACCCGCCGCGTGCTGCCCAGCCCCGTCATCCTGGTCGAGGGCATTCTCGTTTTCGTTGATCCCCGCCTGCGGGAGATGATGGATATCAAAATCTATGTGGACACGCCCGCGGATGAACGCTTCATCCGCCGTCTGCTGCGCGACATCCGGGAGCGGGGGCGCTCTGTGGAAGCGGTGGTGGAGCAATATCAAAGCACGGTGCGGCCCATGCACCTGAAGTTCGTGGAGCCCTCCAAGCAATATGCAGATATCATCATTCCCGAGGGCGGGCACAACGACGTAGCCATGGAGATGGTCATCGGGCGCATCGAATCGCTCCTGGCCGCCCATGAGATGGATGGAGGATGATGATGGCGGACGCCAGCCATGGTCTATCGTCTAGGGGCTATCGTCGATGTCCCGCCCCGTGAAATCGGGCGCGATCAACGCGATGAGACGGTCGCCCGCCTGGAGGGAGTAGGGCTCTGTGGCTGTGATGACCTTGAGGGCGCCGTCGCGGATGACGAACAGGGGCGCCATCTGGTCCTTCATCTCCTGGGCGAAGATGTCTGGGGCGGGCGGGGCGGTCAGGTCCAGGGTCTCCAACTTCCAGCCGGCGTGGAAACGCTCGTTCAGTTCCTGAAAGGTCATGTCGGGGCCAAACAACAATCGTCCCACAAGATGGGATGGCAGGCCGTCGCGAGTCAGATCGCGTGTAGATTGGGGCGGGAGTTGGTAGACGTTGGAGCGGCCAAAGATATCGGCCATATGGATGCAGGCCAGGGTGTTCACCTCGTCGTTGGGGGTGATGGCGAGCAGCTTGCCCACGCCGCCCAGGTCGATCTCCTCGATGAATTCCTCGAAAAGCGCGTTGCCGCAATACGCCTGCAAGCCATCCGCCTGGGCCAGGCTGCAATGGCGAGGATTCGTGTCGATGAGCACAGTCTTGAAGCCCGCATCCTGCAAGATCGCGGCCAACCTCCGCCCTCCTTCATGCGCGCCCACCAACAGCACCCCCTGAGGATTGAGTTGCGCCAGGCCCAGACGTCGGGCCAGCGGACCCGCGGTAAGCCCATAGACCAGCACCGTGCCGATGATTACGAGAAAGGTGAGTGAAACGATCTTGTCCGCGTGGGGAAAGCCTACATGCGCGAGCTCGATGGCGAAGATGGAGGCCACAGACGCGGCCACGATGCCCCGCGGGGCCATCCAGGCCAGAAAGGCTTTCTCGGAGAGGTTGAGGGTGGAGCCCAGGGTGGAGAAGAACACGCTGAAAGGGCGGGCGAGGAAGATGATCACGGCCAGGAAGATCAGCGCTGGCCAGCCCAGCTCCAGGATGTCGCCCAATTGCAGCCGCGCGGCCAACAGCACGAAGATGCTGGAGATGAGCAGCACGCCCAGGTCCTCCTTGAATTCGATGATGTGTTTGATGGCCACCGCGTTCTGATTGGCCAGCACCATGCCCATGATGGTGGCCGCGAGCAGGCCCGATTCCGGCGCCAGCAGGTTCGATAGCGCGAAGATGGCGATCACCGCCATCAGGGTGAAAGCGTTGTGCAGATGGTCGGGGATGAGGTAGCGTTTGAGCATGGCTGCCAGCCCCTTGGCTCCCATCCAGCCCAGCGCGCCCCCGATGATCGCGATCTGAAACAGGTTGGTGATCGCCTCTCCCGTGGCCTCTCGCAGGTTGGTTTGCAGGATGACGTCGAACACCAGCAGCGCCAGGGTGGCTCCCACCGGGTCGATGAGGATGCCCTCCCAGCGGAGGATGGAGCCCACCGGGCCTTCGGGCCGCACATCTCGCAGCAGAGGCAGGATGACCGTGGGGCCGCTGACGATGAGGATGGCTCCCAGCACCAAAGCGAGCTGCATATCCAGCCCAAGGATGACGTAGGCCGCGGCCGCGCTCACCGCCCAGGTGATGGCCGCGCCGATGGTGATCAGGCTCCAGACAACATGCTTGATCTCAGGCAAATCCTTGAAGCGCAGTCCCAGTCCCCCTTCGAACAGGATGATGCCCACGGCCAGAGAGACCAACGGAAATAGCATCTCCCCGAACAGGTCATCGGGATGGACGAAGTTAAAGATCGGGCCGATGAGGAGGCCGAAGATCAGGAGCAGGAGGATGGAGGGAATGCGCAATCGCCAGGCCAACCATTGGGCCAGGATGCCCGCGAAGATGATAATGGCCAGTCCGAGAGTGAAATCGATGGTCATGGTTCAGAGGACAAAAAGACGATGGACGATAGAGGAAGATAGACGATGGACGACGGAGACAGATGAATGCCATCGTCCGTCGTCCATCCTTTCTCGTCGATTAGGGATACATGCCGCGGGCCTACACGGCGTCCGCCACGCACTGGATGGCGATGGTGTAGGCCCGCGGTGCGTATGTCGATGTCCTGTTGGCGGGAAGTGCTCCACACCTGCTCGAACGCCTCGATCATCAGGCGGCGCAGCCGGGCCAGGATCTCTTCCTCCGATCAGAAGGAGGATTTTCGAACTGGGCCAGGGCCACATCTGAAGCGCTGTAACGACGTTTTTCGCTCATGGGGTGTGGATTCTTCTGGATGGATGGGAATAGGAAGGGAAACAAAGAGCCTCGGGGGCGCGCGCGCCCGAGGCCTCAAAGGGGGGATGGCCTGGGTTAATAGAGGAACATGGGCTTGCCCTGCACATGGACGATCTTGGGCCGGTATTCGTCCACATCGTAGAATTCGGGCACGTCCACTTGTTTCACCCCGCGGGTGCTGTAATCTGCGGCCACGTGAGTGTAGCGTCCCTCGCGCAGTGCCACCATGCGTCCGGTGATGCCGCGCGTGGCCAGATCCACCGCCAATGCGCCGAAATTCGCGGCTACGATCCGGTCCAGGGCGTCGGGCGCGCCTGAGCGCATGAGGTAGGCCAGTTGTTGGTAGATGATGTTCTGACCCGTGAGCTCTTTGATCTGTTGGGCCACGATGTAGCCGATGCCGCCCAACTTCTTGTGCCCATAGGCATCGGCCTCGCCTGTTTCCAGCACCTGTCCGCCCACAGGATACGCGCCCTCAGAGATGGTCATGATCGCATAATTGCTGGGGTTGTTGCGCTTGTCCTCCATGAGGAGGCGGGCCAGCTTTTCGATGTCGTAGGGCACTTCGGAGATGATTGCCCGGTCCACATCGGCGCAGAACGCGGCGATAAGGGAGGTTTCGCCCGAATTGCGTCCGAACAGCTCCACCACCCCAATGCGCTCGTGGGAGCCTACTGCGGTGCGCAGGTCGGTGATGAGGTTGACTGATCGGGTGACCGCGGTGCTGAAGCCGATGCAGTAGTCGGTGCCGTACACGTCGTTGTCCATGGTCTTGGGGATGGAGACCACAGGGAATCCTTCGGTGTGGATGCGGGCGCCATAGCTGAGGGTGTCGTCGCCGCCGATGGGGATGAGCACATCCACCCCCAATTGTTCCAGGGTTTGCAGCACCTTCTTGGTGGCGTCCAGCGTGCCATCCTCATTACGGGGGAAGTCGTCGGGATGGAGGAAATCGGGCAGGTGTTCCGGCTTGACGCGGCTGGGATGGGTGCGGGAGGTGTGAAGGAAGGTGCCTCCGGTGCGGTCGATGGTGCGCACCATCTTCTTGTTCAGCTCCAACACCCATTGCCCCCAACTGCTGGGATCGTCATGGTTGTAGCGCAGCGGGCCCGCCCAGCCGCGGCGGAACCCCAGCACGCGCCACCCCTTATCGATGGCGCGTCTCACAACCATTTTAATGGTGGGATTGAGGCCGGGCACATCGCCCCCGCCTGTGAGCACTGCCAAGGTTTTTTGTT
>DUEQ01000543.1 GCA_011192085.1 Caldilineae bacterium | reverse complement strand
CGAACAACGGATGCTGCGGGATCTGGCCCACGATTTCGCGGAGAATGAGATCAAACCGGTGGCCGCTCACTATGACGAGAACGATGAATATCCCTGGCCCATCATCAAGAAGGCCCAGGAGTTCGGGCTGTTCAGCGTGAACATTCCCGAAAAGTATGGCGGGCCCGGTATGTCGCTGCTGGAGGAGGTTATCCTCACTGAGGAGCTGGCCTGGGGCTGCTCCGGCATCGAAACGGCCCTGATGCTCAACTCGCTGGCCGCGCTGCCCATCAAGATCGCGGGCACGGAAGAGCAGAAGATGACCTATCTGGGCCGGATGGCCGAGGGAGCGATGGGCGTCTATTGCGTGACCGAGCCGGGCGCGGGCTCCGATGTGGCGGGCATCAAGCTTTCTGCGGAGCGCAAGGGCGATAAATATGTGCTCAATGGCACGAAGATCTGGATCACCAACGGCCCGGTGGCGGATATCTTCGTCGTTTTTGCCCGCACGAACAAAGAAGACCGCTATGGCGGCCTCAGCGCGTTCATCGTGGAACGGGAATGGGGCGTGACGACGGGCCAGCATCTGCCCAAGATGGGGCAGCGCGCGGCCTGGGCCAGCGAGGTCTTCTTCGAGGATGTGGAGGTCCCGGTGGAGAACCGTCTCGGGCCCGAGGGCGCGGGATTCCTGATCGCGATGAAAGTGTTCGACAGCTCCCGGCCTGCGGTCTCGGCCGCGGCGGTGGGCGTGGCGCGTCGCGCATTCGAGGAGGCGTCCGAATACGCCAAGACGCGCATGGCCTTTGGCAAGCCCATCATCGCCAAACAGGCCGTCGGCTTCAAACTGGCGGATATGGCCATCAACATCGAGGCCGGGCGCTTGTTAGCCCACAAGGCCGCCTGGCTGCTGGATAATGGCCATCGCAACACGACCCTAGCCGCGTACGCCAAAGCCTTCTGCGCGGATATGGCCATGAAGGTCACCACCGAAGCGGTGCAGGTGTTCGGCGGCTATGGCTACAGCCGGGAATACCCGGTGGAGAAGCTGATGCGCGACGCCAAGATCTTCCAGATCTACGAGGGCACCAGCGAGATCCAGCGGCACATCATCGCCCGGGAGATCTCCAAGAGCTGATGGCCGGAGGACGGGGGTCGGAGGTCGGAGATCGGAAGAATCGCCGTCGGATATCGACGAATCTCCATGCCCCAATCTCCACAATGCGGATACACTTCCCCGCCCCCACATCCTCACGCCAGACGACTGGCGGATTGTCCCACGACACCACCGAACGACAGGCCTCGGAGGCCCTCGCAGCCTCCGAGGCTTTTCGCGTGGGAAGCGCGGGCGGAGAGGGATTCCCAGGATTGAAACGCGCTCCGACCCCTCCTCAGTTTGTCAGAAGGCGCGTGGTTGAGGTATACTTGCTGATTGGGCGGATGCCGCCCTTTTTTCACGTCTTCCATCCATCCCGCACGTCCTGATCGACCCCGAAGCCCGTGCCCTCAGGGGTGCTTCGACGGTTCAGGGCGGAGGCCATCAACAAATCCAAGGAGTTTGACAACATGGCGTTAGTCACCCTCAAGGAACTGCTGGAGGCGGGCGTCCATTTCGGGCACCGCACCAAGCGCTGGAACCCCAAAATGCGCAAGTACATCTTCACCGAGCGCAATGGGGTCCATATCATCGATCTACAGCAGACCGTTTCCCAACTGCAGAAAGCCTACAACTACATGCGCGATCTGGCGCAGAATGACGGGACTGTGCTCTTCGTGGGCACGAAACGGCAGGCGGCCCCCATCATCGTGCAAGAAGCCAACCGCTGTGAGATGCCCTATGTGGACAAGCGTTGGCTGGGCGGCACCCTGACCAACTTCAAGACCATCCGCTCCCGGGTGGATTATCTCATCGAGCTGGAGCAACGCCGGGACCGGGGCGAATTCAACAAGCTGCCCAAGAAGGAGGCCCTGAAGCTGAATGAGGAGATCGAGCGTCTCCAGCGCCGCGTGGGCGGCCTGCGCCGCTTGCAGCGCCTGCCCGACGCCCTCTTCATCGTGGACACCCGCCGCGAGGACCTGGCGGTGAAGGAGGCTAACAAGCTCGATATCCCCATCGTCGCCCTGGTGGACACCAACTGCGATCCTGATCCCATCGACTTGCCCATCCCCTCCAACGATGACGCCATCCGGGCCATCAAGCTCATGGTGGGCAAGATGGCGGACGCGATCATCGAGGGCAAACAGTTGCGCGAGACCCTGGAGGCCGAGGAGGAAGTGGAGCGCGCCGCGGCGGGCGAGTCTCCGACCGCCACCTGGACGCCGCCTGAGGAGCGCCCCGAGGATGAATTGCTGGGCCCCTCCACCCTGGCTAAGCTGGAAGCGGGCATCGGCTCGGACGAGGCGGAGGCGAACGCGAACATGTCGAACCAGCCAGAGAAGAAGGCTGAGACAGCTCAAAGCGACGCAGGCGAAAGCGCCGAGGAAGGCGCCAAGACGGAAGAAAGCAACGCCTAACCAGTTAGGCACGGCCTCCGAGACGGTTCTGCGATGCGTCCCTTCCGGACAGCTTCCTTGGCTCGGGGGTCTTTTTACGCCCACCCCACATCATCAACCATCCATCGAAGGAATCAGGAGATAGCATATCATGGAAATTACGACTCAAATGGTCAAGGAACTGCGTCAGGCCACGGGCGCTGGCGTTTTGGACTGCCGCAAGGCCCTGGAGGCGGCCAATGGCGACTTCGACAAGGCCGTCACCCTGCTACGCGAGAAGGGCCTGGCCGCGGCCGCGAAGAAGGCCAGCCGCGAGGCCAAAGAGGGGCTTGTCGGCTACTATGTGCATCCCGGCGCCAAGATGGCCGCCATCGTCGAAGTCAATTGCGAGACCGACTTCGTGGCCCGCACGCCCGAATTCCAGCAACTCGCCAAGGACCTGGCCATGCAGGTCGTGGCCGCGCGGCCGCGCTGGCTGACGCCCGAGGATGTGCCTGAGGACGTGCTGGAAGCGGAGAAAGCGATCTACCGCAAGCAGTTGGCCGACCAGGGCAAGCCCGAGCACATCATGGACCGCATCATCGAGGGCAAGCTCAAGAAGTTCTACGAGGAAACCTGCCTTATGGAGCAGGATTTCATCAAGAACTCGGACGTCAAGATCAAGGACTTGATCACGGAGCATGTCGCCCGGCTGGGTGAAAATATCAGAGTCCGCCGCTTTGCACGCTTCGAAGTGGGGGCCGAAGGATAACCATCGTCAGAAGCCTGGGAATCGCCGATTTCCGGGCTTTTTATTTGTGACAGAAGTCGGTTTGGCTTCTCGTGCGGTTGCATGCCCCCTCCAACCTCCCCCCGCGCTTCGTTCAGGAGGAAGCTATCCCAGGGCGTCGCACTTCGGCAAGTGCGACGCACCTCATCCCACCTCTCCCACCCCTGAAAACGAGTGTAGCGAGTTTCGGGGGAGGGGCGGAGAGGGGGCAAAAACCGGCAAAAGGACTTGCATGCGAACGCGAAGGAGTTTTTCATGAGCGATATCAAATACCATCGCATCCTTCTCAAACTGGGGGGCGAGGCCCTGGCCGGCCCCAACGGCTTTGGCATCGACCCCACCCAGGCTGAGATCCTGGCGGAGAAGGTGAAAGCCGTGCACGACCTGGGCGTCGAGGTGGCCATTGTCATCGGCGCGGGCAACCTGTGGCGGGGCGCTCAGGGCCTGGCCCACGGCATGGAGCGCACCACCGCGGATCACATGGGCATGTTGGCCACGGTGATGAACGCGCTGGCGCTGCAAGACGCGCTGGAGCGCGCGGGCGTGGTCACCCGCGTGCAGACGGCCATCGAGATGAAAGCCATCGCCGAGCCCTACATCCGAGGCCGAGCCGTACGGCACCTGGAAAAGGGTCGGGTGGTGATCCTGGGCGCGGGCACAGGCAACCCCTACTTCACCACCGACACCGCGGGCGCGCTGCGGGCCATGGAGATCGACGCCGAGGTGTTGATCAAAGCCACCAAGGTGGATGGCGTCTATGATGGCGATCCCAAGGTGGACCCCAACGCCCGCAAATATGATCAGCTCACCTACATCGACGCGGTCAACAAACGCCTCAAGGTCATGGACAGCACGGCCATCACCCTGTGCATGGACAACGATCTCCCCATCATCGTGCTCAACCTCTGGCAGGAGGGCGCGCTCATCCGGGCGGTGCGGGGCGAGTCCGTGGGCACCATCATTGCCAGTTAGAACGGCTTTCCAATTGCCCGTTCTTTTTGTACAATGATCGGGACTTTCTGAACATGAACGATAGACGATGGATGATAGCGAGAGTCCACAGCTACCATCCTCTTCCGTCCATCGTCCCACATCGGTGTCGGCGGGCCGCCGCGTTCATCGCATCATTCCTTTCCAAACACCCACCCATGCCGTCAACCGAGGAGCGTGACTTATGTCCAACGAGATCCTTGACGAAGTCAAAACCGAAGCCAAAGAACGTATGGAGGGAGCCGTCCGCGCCCTGAAGCATGACCTGGCGGCCATCCGCACTGGCCGCGCCTCGCCGGCCCTGCTGGATCACGTCAAGGTGGACTATTACGGCGCGGCCACGGCCATCAACCAGATCGCGGTGGTGACGGTGCCCGAACCCCGGCTGCTGGCCATCCGCCCCTTCAGTCCGGGCGACATCAAGATGATCGAGAAAGCCATTCTCAACTCCGACCTGGGGCTGAACCCTTCCAACGACGGCAAGATCATCCGTCTGACCATCCCCCAGCTCACTGAAGAGCGACGCCGGGATCTGGCCCGACAGGTGAAGAAGCGGGTGGAAGAGGCCCGGGTGGCCGTGCGCAACGTGCGCCGCGACGCCATTTCCGATCTGCGCGACTTCGAGAAAGAGAGCATGATCACCGAAGATGATCTGCGGTGGGGCATGGATGAGATTCAAAAGCTGACCGATGAGTACATCGAGAAGATCGACGAGGTCGGCGAGCAGAAGATCGATGAGATCATGGACGTGTAGAGGTCTCCATGCCTGGAATCTTTAGCCGCACGCCGAAATCGTCCGAAGCGGACGCCATCTTCGACCCCCAGGGCGTCATCCCGGGGCATGTGGGCATCATCATGGATGGCAACGGGCGCTGGGCCCGGGCGCGAGGACTGCCCCGGGCCGCGGGCCATCGCGCGGGCACCAAGAACATCCGCCGCGTGCTCACCGAATCTGTCGAGATCGGGATCAAGGTCCTGACGATTTACGCGTTCAGCACCGAGAATTGGGCCCGCCCCAAGGACGAGGTAGACCACCTCATGCGCCTGATCAGCCAGAGCATTCAAGAGCAGTTGGATGATCTGGACGCGAACGGCGTGCGCATTCTCCACAGCGGGCGATTGGAGGAAGTCAATCCCTCTCTCCAGAAGGAGATCCGCCACGCTATCGATCGCACCCGGCATAACGACTCCATCGTGCTGAATGTGGCCTTCAATTATGGCGGTCGGGCGGAGATCGTGGACGCCATCAAGGAGATCATGCGGGAGGGCATTCCGCCCGAGGAGGTGACCGAGGAGGTGGTCTCCCAACACCTCTACACGCCCGACCTGCCCGACCCCGACCTCATCATCCGCACAGGAGGTGAATTCCGCCTCTCCAACTTCCTCATCTGGCAGGCTGCGTACGCGGAGTTCTATTCCACCCCCGTCTACTGGCCCGATTTCGACGAGGCCGAGCTACGCAAGGCGGTGGCGGTCTTCCAGCATCGCGACCGGCGCTTCGGCAAGATCGAAGACACAGAACGATAGTCATGCTCAAGCAGCGCGTCCTATCCGCCATCGTCCTCATCCCGTTGGTGGCCCTCGTGGCCTGGTTGGGGGGATGGTGGTTCACGACATTCGTGGCGCTGTATGCGGGCGTCACCGCGTGGGAATTGCTGCGGCTGCTGGGGATGAATGATTTCGCTCAGCCGGTGATGTGGTTAGGCGCGCCTCTGGCGGCATTGCTGGTGGCCGAGGGCGGGCTGCCGCAAGACCCCTTGCGTCTGCAAGCGATCCTGGCCGTAGTCATCCTGCTGGGGCTGGTGACTGCGCTCTTCCTCAACCGCCCCAGCGCGCCCACCGATCTGCTGCTCACCCTGGGCGCGGCCATCTATCTGGGCATGACCCTGCGATTCCTGGCTCTGATGCGCACCCGGCCCGATGGGTTGAGGTGGCTGCTGGTGATGGCCATCACCGTATGGATCATGGATTCGGGCGCGTATTTCACGGGGCGGGCCATCGGCAAGCACAAATTCTGGGAGCGGATCAGCCCCAAGAAGACGTGGGAGGGGTTTTTCGGCGGGCTCATCGCCGGAGCTATCGCCGCGTCGCTCCTGGCGCCATTCCTCACGCCCGGCGGCGTTTGGTGGCAGGGCGCGCTCCTGGGCGTGGTCGCGGGCATCGCGGGCCCCTTGGGCGATCTCAGCGAATCCCTATTCAAGCGTCAGGCAGGAGCCAAGGACTCCTCCCATCTCATCCCCGGGCATGGCGGCTTTTTCGATCGCATCGATTCCTTTATTTTCGTGGCCCCGGTGATGTATCTGATTCTCCAGTTTGCCGGGTGGTGAGCAGGAACTTCTTCAGCGCACCGTCACATAAGGGCGCATCTTCTCCAGTTTGGCTTCGCCAATACCCTTGACGCGCAGCAGGTCCTCAACATGGCTGTATGGGCGGCCCTCGATGATGCGCTGGGCCATGGCGGGCCCGATGCCGGGCAGGCTTTCCAGCTCCTCCTGGGTGGCTGTGTTCAGGTCGATGGGCTGGGCGGACGCATCCTGGCTGGCGACTCCCGTCTGAGCGGTGTTTTTCGCGCGGATGGGGGGAGGAGGACCCGCTGTTTCCTCCTGGGTGGGCACATAGATCTGCTCGCCATCGGAGAGGGGATGGGCGAGGTTGATGGCGACCAGGTCGGCGTCGTCGGAAGCGCCGCCCGCAGCGTCGATGGCGTCCGCCACGAGGCTGTCGGGCGGGAGGCGATAGACGCCCGCCTCGCGCACCGCGCCGCTGACGTAGACCCGCAAGGGCGCGGGCGTGGATGTGGGGGCGGGCTCGGAAGCCGCCGGGAGTTCGGAGCAGTTGGCTTCGGCGGCCTGAGCCTGGGGCGGGATGATCTCGATGGGAGCGGGCGCAGGCTGTCGCATGACGAACAGGGCATAGGCCACGAACAACGCCAGCCAGAAGAGCGAGGTGGCTATGATGGCGGGGAGATGGGATCGCAGGTCGGGCATGGCGATCTCCTGTTTCGCAAATAGAATTCGCGTGCTTTGCAGAAATGATCTCGAAGCCGAAGTTGGTCGAGYTTGCCAAYGACGTCAAACGTCAAGCGWCAAACGTCATGACATGACCGATGACGTTTGTCGTTTGACGAACTTGGCCACCCGCGCCAGGTTGGCTTGCAGATTTTCATCGGTATCGGCGCTGGCGAACCCGCCGTTGGACTGTTTCGGAAATAGCGTTGGCTTGTTCTGATACAGTCTTTCAATCGACCAATGCGTCGGATTTCAAAACCAGTTCCCGCATCGTGGCCAGGATATGAAGAACATCGTCCATCTGTTCAAGTTGGGTGGCGACTTCCCTCTTCACCGTGATTTCCTCATGCAACGCATAATCCCGGCCCGCCCTCGTCACGGTCCGCCCACGCGGGGATGAGGCCATGAACGTGCGCCGCAAATACACCCGCCCACCTCGGTCTGCCTTGAGCTGGAAAAAGCCGTCGGCCTCTGCCCGAACCGCGATCAACGTCTCATCCACCGAGACGTCCCAACCAGCTTCCTCCAGCAGAGGAGCCAATGCATGGATAGGAAAGTCCATGCGACGTTGCACGGTCATGCGCATCGCTCATGCATCGAGAATGGGTCGTGGATCGAAAGTCAAGAGTAACCACTACTCGAAAATAAAGGCGCCGACAACATCATTATACGGATGTCCGCGGGCGTGTCAAGATGATGGAAAAACGCCCCTGGCGGCGGGCTACACCACCTCCACCCATACGATCTCGGGTGGACAGCGGAAGCGGAAGGGGGTGGATTCACCCATGCCCCGGGAGACGATCATCCGTCCGCCGCCGGGGAGATGGCCGAAATAGCCCGCGGGGCGGTTGCGAGGCAGCCTGGCGCCCTGGGTGTGAATCGCGCCCAGGCCCGGCAGGACGACCTGGCCGCCGTGGGTGTGGCCGCTGAAGATGAGGCCCGCCCGCGCGGCCTCGGGCTCGAAGGCCAGATCGGGATTGTGCGTGAGCAGGATGACCTCCGCATCCTCCGGAGCGGCGGCAAGCGTCTCCTCCAGATGGGGCGAGCCCTCGACCAGATCATCCACCCCTGCGATCCACAAGTCCGGACGACCAGGGAGGGGTGCGGCCCGGTTCTGCAACAGCGTCACATCATAGATATGCAACAAGCGCGTGAGTTCAGCCACATCATTGGGTATGGCCGCGAAACGCAGCCGTTCGTTGCGATAGATATTCCAGGCCAACCGAGCCAGTTGGCCGAACTCCTTTCCCAGGGCCGCCAGCTTGCGTTGAGGCGTCGCGGCCGCGCGCACCTGGGCCGCCATATTGCGGAACAGCTCGCCATAGGAATAGGCTGCGTAATCATGGTTGCCCAACACGGCGTATACGCCCAGGCGCGCGGGCGGCAACCCCCGCAGAAGCTTTTCTGTGGCCAGTAGCCCCGCATCGTCATGCAAGAAATCGCCTGTAAGCAGGATGATGTCGGGCCGCAGGTTCGAGATCATCGCCAGGGTGCGGTCGAGACGCCGCCGCTGAATCCAGTCATCATGGCCGTAATGCTGGTCGGAGAGATGCAGGATCTTCAGCCCCGCGGCCGGGGGCCAGTGCAGACGATAGGGCTGGAGGGTCATGCGAGGGCGCTCGCCCGCCCATGCGTAGGCCAGCAGTCCGGCCCCAGCCAGGAAAGTCGCACGCAACAGAATTCGGGTCAGTCTCATGGCAGGGTCATGTCGATGGGGAGATGGTCGCAAGGGGCAGGTAGGGTTGCGCAAATTGACTTGCCACCTGCAAACCGTTACGCCTTATTTTTCTTTTTCGCCTTGGCGTGAGATTGTTCGAAACAGTGTAGCAAAGATGCGAGGGAAATCAAAAGCCGCCCTGCGGGAATCGACAGGGCGGCTTTATCCAACCCAACCCCAAAAGGAGGTTTCACGAAATCA
>DUEQ01000542.1 GCA_011192085.1 Caldilineae bacterium | reverse complement strand
ATTTCAAAGCTTTTTTCGCAACGACGAACCTCGGTAGTCACTTTTCACATCAGCATCTTGCCACGAAAGCTCGAAGAACTCGAAGACACCAAGCATTCCTTGTCTTGTTCCCTTCGCGCCGTCGCGTCTTCGTGTCCTTCGCGGCTCGAAATCGGGTAGGTTCGTAGTCATCTTTTTCCTGCCCCCCTCTCCAAGGATAACTCTATGAAGACACATCGCTTCTTGCTCTCCGCACTTGCACTGCTTCTCCTTCTGTTGACGGCTTTTTCCGCGGCCCAGGCCGCGCCCCAGGCCCGTCCCCCATCCTCCCCCGCCGCGTTGGGCGGCGGCTCTTGGACTCGCGTCTGGCGCAGCTCGGGCGCGGTCTTCGATCTCGCCTGTGCCGACGCCGCGACCTGCATCGCTGTGGGCGAAAAAGGCCTCTTCCTCATCACCCGGGATAGCGGAGTCGCTTGGCATCAGGAGATCCTGGATGGCGAGCCCGATCTCTTCGGCGTCAGCGTCAACAGCCGGGGATTGGCCCTCGCGGTGGGTGCGCAAGGCGCGGTGTTTCGGACCGAGGATTACGGGAGCGCGTGGGAAGCTGCAACCGCTCCCACCCAGGCGTCCCTGCACGATGCGTGGGTCCTGGAGGATGGCCGGGCCTGGGCCGTGGGCGATGGCGGGGTCATCCTCCACAGCGAGAATGGCGGGCGCACCTGGCGCACCCAGGCCAGCGGCGTCGAACTGCCCCTCTACGCGGTGCAGTTTCTCGACGCGCAGACCGGCTACGCCGCGGGCGAGAAAGGCACATTGCTGAAGACTCTCGATGGCGGCGCGAGCTGGATGCCCGTCGCCAATGCATTTCCCGGCTGGGCCCGCATCCGCGCCCTTCACTTCACCGATGCGGACCACGGTTTCATCGCAGGTCAGGCGGGCCATTTCTATCGCACTGAGGACGGCGGCGAAACCTGGACGACGATCACCGTTCGTCAGGGCGACGGCGCGCTCGCCTCAGACATTCTCTCGGTGCACCTCCAGGATGGATTGGGCGTGTTGGGCGGAGCCAAAGGCGTCATCGCCACCAGCCAGGATGGCGAGCATTGGACGGTTCAGACCGCCATTTCGCAGGACGCCCGGGATGTCCACGCGGTGCTCAGCCAAGGCGGGACCGACGCCTGGGCCGCGGGCGCGGTGAAGGATGCGGATTCCGCCGCGTTCTTCATCAGCCGCAGCCGCGACGCCATCGCGTTCGAGCCTGTGGTCGGCGATTACGGTCTGCACCCCATGCTGCACGAGGCGGCCGCGCCCAGCCCAGATGTAGCCTACATCGTGGGGTCGGGCGGGGCCATCGCCAAGACCGCCGACGGCGGCGAGACCTGGCAATGGCGGCGCATCCAGTCCCGATTTGATGCCGAGGCCGTGATCACGGGCGTTTCCTGCCCCACCGTGGATGACTGCTGGATCGCGGGCCAGGCGGCCCATAACCCCGGTTTTCTCTACGTTACCCACGACGGCGGCGATTCCTGGCAGTGGCAGGACCCGCCCGGCGTGCAATGGCCCTGGCTCTACGATGTGGAGATGGTGGACGGGATGCATGGACAGGCCGCGGCCAATCCCTACATGTTCTACACCGAGGACGGCGGTGCGACGTGGCGGCAAAGTGCGGTGGAAGGAGGCACCGCCAATGTGGAGATCGCCATGGCCAGCCTCTCCGAGGGATGGACAGCGCAGCGCAATCTTGGACATCGCTTCACCACCAACGGCGGCAAAACCTGGCAGCGATACATGCCCTACGACGAGCATGCGGGCCTGTTCTTCTTTGGCGTGGAAGCTCTGGATGTAAACCACGATGGCGGGCTGGATATGGGATGGCTGACAGGATGCGAATGGATCAAGAGTGAGGAGCGATGCGTTTCCAACACGGGCGTCGTCTTCTTTGCGGCAGAGAATCAGGACCCCGGCTACGCCCAATCCCTGCCGCCCGATACGCCGCCCCTCTACACCATCACCATGCTGGACGCGCGGCGCGGATGGATCGGCGGAGAGGGCGGCGCTCTGCTCTATACGGACACGGGCGGGGCCGCCTGGCGCGCGGTCGAGGCCCCCACAGCCGCGCTCATCACCGATATCGCCTTCTATCAGGATAAAATCGGCTTCGCCGCCACCTACGCGGGCGAGATCCTGCGATTCCGCGGACCGGGCCGCAACCTGGACAGCTTCACCCAATCTACGCCCATCTCGGTGGATGGCGACATTGTCGACTGGCATGTCGGGGGCGAGTTCTATCTCGACGCGGCCAACGCGGGTGCAGTCCTGGGGAACGAGCCCTATCCCACGCCCGATCAGCTCTCCGCCAATCTCTACAGCCGCTGGACCGAAGACACACTCTACATTTTGGCTGAGATCGCCGACGACGTCGTGGGAGCGGGCGACCATCTGGCCCTGGCTCTGGATGGGTTGAACGATGATGTCTGGGGGCATGACGACGACATCCTTTTGAGCATCACCGCGGATGGCGACTTCGACGCGGGCTCGCCCGAGGCCAACGCGGCCATTGCGCATGCGGTCGGGCGCAGCGAAACCGGCTGGATCGTCGAGTTGGGCGTTCCCGCCTCCTGGCTGGGGCGGGATGCGCTGGCCCCGGATGCCAGCATCGGGTTGAACATGGCGTTGACGGACAGCGACGGGCCGGGCGCTGGCCATACGCTGCTCCTGGTAGACCGACGTCTGTTGGGCGATCCCGCGGTGTGGGGCGCGATCCGAGTGACGAACAACACCCTGGCGCTGCAAAATGGCCGTCAGGATTATGAAGGCGCGACCGACACCTTCCTCACCATTTGGGGCGAAGATGGTCATACCGTGCACGGCAATGATGAGAGCCTGCAAACGATTTTCGGCTGGGGCCAGGATTACAGCACCATCCTCCTGCGTTTCGATCTGCCCCCCTTCATCGACAATGTGACGGTGGACCGGGCCCAACTGGCCCTGTATGTGATCGCCAGCCGCACCGACGCCAACTACCGCATCGGCGCATTTCGCCTGCTGCGCCCCTGGAACCCGAACGCGGCCAACTGGTATCAAGCCGACGCCGGCGCGTCCTGGGGCAAAGCCGGCGCCTTGCAGCCGGGCGTGGATTATGATCCCCAGGCCCTGGACATCCTCCCCATCTCCAGCAATCCCCACAACGCCTGGTTGATGTGGGATGTCAGCGACGCCGTCGCCTACTGGCGCGACCATCCTGACGAGAATTATGGAATCCTGCTCAAGGGGCTGTCGGATCAGCGCTACATCACCGCCTATAGCAGCGATTACAATGGCGAGCCGGGACAGCGTCCCAAACTGATGGTTGATTTCACGCTGAATCCTCGCCCCACGCCCACCCCCACGCCCACGCCCGAGCAGCGCATGCTCTATCTGCCCCTGTTTCGAAAATAGGCCTCACGCCAAGCCGCCAAGGCGCAAGGAAGCAAGAAGCGGGCTGCCGCCCATGGGGTCTGCTTAGAAAATAGAGGATGGAGGGCGGAGACGCATGCACGCTATCATCCGCCGTCCATCCTCCTTTCATCAATACGCCCGGCCGCGACCGCCCAGCCGCTCCACATGTTCGGGGTCCCAGGCGTCGCCGAAACGGGTCTTGGGCATGGTCGCCTTCTTGGCCATGAGCTCCTCATACTCGTCATCGTCCACCATGGCCACGATGCGGGCGATGCTGGATTCGCCATCCACGAAGCGCCAGGGGAAGCAGGCCACCTGCACCCGGCGATTCACCACCAGATCGATGTCGCCGCCCACGCATTCGGCGTGGATGATGCCCTTGGGGAACATCCAGATGTGCATCATCTGATACATGTCGGGGGTGAAGTGCTCGGCCAGGGGCTTGCCATACTTCTTGCGGAAGTGCTCATCCGCCTGCGCAGCCTGCACCGGCATCCAGTCGCGGATCTTCGTGTTCATGGGATGGTCGGCGCTGCCGCAGTCCACCCCCACCCATTTGATCTTCTTTTCCACCAACCACTCCGCGAAGCGGGCGTCCGGTCCCGGATGCATGACCATGTAGCGGACCTCATTGCCGAAGGGCTGGTCCCAACCAAAGTGATGGTAACCGGTGTGAATGATAAGGATGTCGCCCTCTTTCACCTCCACCCGCTCCTCGATCATCTCAGGCGTGTAGATGTCGTAATCGCCGCACGCGTCGCTGATGTCCACGATCGCGGCCTCGCCCGCCAGGAAATCGAAATCCAGGCTGGCGATATCCTTGCCCGGCGTGTAGAAATGGATTTCGCCGTCGAGATGGGTGCCCACGTGATTGCTGTGGGTGACGATCTGGCCGTTGGCGCCGTTGGGAGCCAGGCGCTTAAAGTATTTGACCTGAAGGGGTTCGTAGGTGGGCCAGGCGGGGGTGCCCACGCCCAGGGGCATGGTGAGATCGATGAATTTCATGGCTGACTCCTTGGTGGAATTTGGAATGGATTCGCGGATTTCGTCTATTCTAGCATCGCCCCTTGCCATGCGCTAGCTCAGTTGAACCAAATCCAGGCCCTGGGTACAATAACCTCATGCACTTCCTCGCCCGATTACGCCGATTCATCCGCATCCACAACCTCATCCCCGACCGCGCTCGAGTCGTTGTGGGCGTCAGCGGCGGCCCCGATTCCCTGGCCCTGCTCCACGCGCTTCACCGCTTGGCTCCCCAACGAGGCTGGCAGATCCATGCGGCCTATCTCAACCACGGCCTGCGGCCCGAAGCCGAGGCCGAAGCCCACTTCGTGGCGGAACTGGCCGCGGCCTGGGGGTTGGGATGCACCATCGAACGGGCCGATGTGATGGCCATCGCCCGGCAGCCGGGCGTCTCCCTGGAGGAAGCCGCCCGCCAAGCCCGCTACGCGTTCCTGGCCCGCACCGCCCATCGCCTGGACGCGCCCGTTGTCGCGGTGGGGCATCACGCCGACGATCAGGTGGAGACCATCCTCATGCATCTGCTGCGGGGCAGCGGCCTGGCCGGGCTGCGCGGCATGCCTCCCGCGGTGGATCTGGGCGCGCTGCGGCTGACGGCCATGAACGCATCGGAAACCGGGGATCGGGCCGGGATCGCGCTGATCCGGCCTCTGTTGCCCTTTAGCAGGGAAGCGATCCTGGCCTATTGCCGGGAACAGGGGCTGGAGCCCCGTTGGGACCTCTCCAACCTGGATAGGACCTTCTTCCGCAACCGCTTGCGCCACGATATCATCCCCAGACTCAAGGAGATCAACCCCAACCTGACCGTCACCCTCACCCGCACCGCGTTCGCGCTCCAGGGCGATTACGAGACGCTGGAAGCGCACCGCCGCGCCTTGTGGGATGAGCTGGCCCAGTGGGAGCCTGGCCGCGTGCGGCTAGAGCTCGCGCCCTTCCGCGCGTTGCTGCGGGGCGACCAGCGGGCGCTGCTGCGCCGGGCCATCGCCGCGCTGCGGCCCGAACACCGCAACATCCGTTGGGAGCACACCGAACGGGTGCTGGATGTGCTGGCCGAGCACCCGACGCGGGCCAGCGGCGGCCCCTACACCCTCACCGCCGGGCTGATAGCCTACCTTTCCTACGACTGGCTCGACATCCAGGAAACCGACTTCATCCCCGCCGACGCGCCCCAAATCCTTCATCCCCAGCGTCTGCCCCTGCCCGGACAGACGCCCCTGGGCCCGAACTGGCGACTACGAGCCAGCGAGACGGCATGGGAACCGGGCGAAGCGCCCTGGAAAAAGGCCTATTCCCCCAACGTCATCTGGCTCCCCATCGACATCCCCCGCCCGCTCATGGTGCGCCCCCGTCGCATCGGCGACAACATGCGCCCCCTGGGCCTGCCCGCAGACAAGCCCATCAAGGACCTGATGAACGAGCGCAAGATCCCCCGCGCCGAACGGGATCGCTGGCCCTTGCTGGTGGATAGCGAGGATCGCATCCTGTGGCTCGTGGGGCATCGGGCCTCGGAGCTGACCCGTATTCCGCCCGACGCCAACCGGGCCTGGGAGATCGAATTGCGTTCAAAATAACTTGTCATACTTGGGCTTCATCGATAGCACGCCCTCATGTTGCAACAGCCACGCCTTGCGCCACAGCCCGCCCGCATACCCCCCCAGCGTCCCATCGGACGCGATGACGCGATGGCAGGGTGCAATGATGGCGATGGGATTCCGGGCATTGGCCCCGCCCACGGCCCGCACCGCCTTCCGATTCCCCAGCGCCTGCGCGATCTCCCGGTAGGTGCGCACCTGCCCAAAGGGTATCTTGAGCAATTGACGCCATACTGAAAGCTGAAACGGGGTTCCCTGTAAGCGAATGGGCAGATCGAAACGGATGAGCTCCCCCGAAAAATAGCCCGTGAGTTGACGGATGGCCTCGCGCAAGACCGCGTCGGGCGCGTGGGCCGCGCGCGGGGCGTCAACGAATCGGACCGCGAGCAGCGTCTCCCCATCGCTGGTCAGTTCGAGGAATCCGATAGGCGAGTGAAAGTAAGCATGGGCGTGCATGTCGCGTAGTGTAGATGGCCGCGGGGATTTTGTCAATGGGAGTTGCGCAGAAGCCCGATCGCGGGTAGGATCAGGGTCATGCCCGACCGCATCCTCGCCATCAAACTCGCGGACCTGGGGGATGTGCTCAACATCACCCCAGCCCTGCGCGCGCTGCGCCAGACCTTTCCTCGCGCCCGCCTCGACGCGCTGGTCAACCCCCACACCGCGCTCATCCTGGCGGATTCGGGCCTGGTGGATGAGGTCGTCATCTTCCCCAAGACCCAGTTCGAGGGCTGGACCCCTTTGAAGCCCACGGCCTGGCGGTCCCTGGCCCGATACATGCGCATGCTACGGTCCCGACGTTACGACACCGTCGTCAATTTCCATCATCTCACCACGAGGATGGGACGGGCGAAGCAGCGGGCCCTGGTGAGCGCGACGGCCGCGGACGCCGTGGCGGGGTTGGACAACGGCCATGGTCGCTGGCTCACCTTGCCGGTGAAGGATCGAGGCTTTGGCTACAAACGGGAAGTGGAATACTGGCTGGATCTGGCCCGGGCGTTGGGGGCGACGACCCCCGATCTCAGCCTACA
This sequence comes from Caldilineae bacterium, assembly GCA_011192085.1. Classification (GTDB taxonomy): domain Bacteria; phylum Chloroflexota; class Anaerolineae; order J102; family J102; genus M2005. The sequence goes on along the minus strand of DUEQ01000542.1, from coordinate 2,228 downwards.
TCTGCCGCTGAACGCGGAAGCGCAGGCCCGGGCGGACGCGTTGTTGGCCCAGGCAGGGCTGAGCCAGCGCGCTTTTGCGGTCTTTCATCCCGGCTCGGGGGGATTCTCCCTGGCCCGCCGCTGGGATCCGCCCAAGTTTGCAGCCCTGGCCGCGGCGCTCCATCGCCGTCACGGCATCCCCACCGTCATCGTGGGCACGCCCGACGACGACGCGTCCCAAGTCATGGCCGCGGGCAGCAGCCCGCTCATCGACCTCAGCGGTCGCACGAGTTTTCACGAGCTGGCCGGGGTGCTGAAGCGGGCTCGGCTTTTCGTAGGCGCGGACAGCGGCGTGATGCATCTGGCCGCGGCCGCGCGCGTCCCCGTGGTCGCCATCTTCGGCCCCACCAACCCCCGGGCCTGGGCCCCATGGACGCCTTACAGCCCCAGCCGGGTGGTGCGCCTCGACCTGGATTGTTCGCCCTGCGCGTATGTGGGCCACGCGGTGGGCCAGCGCGAGGGCTGCGCGGCCCGCACCTGCCTGACCGACCTCTCGGTGGACCATGTCCTCGCCGCGGCGGAGGCGATGCTGAACGAAGGCGCATGAAGGGATAGTGACCATGAGGCGTTTCCGACAGGCATGGCYCGCCACCGAAATCCCGCTTCTGGCCTTGACGATGGTCGTCCTGGCCGCGATGCTGACCTTGCTGCCTCTAAAGCTGGGGCTGTTCCTGCTGGCGGGCATAGCCTTCACCCTGGCCCTGTTGCTGCATCCCATCCTGGGACTCTACGCCCTGGCCCTGGTCATTCCCTTCAGCGCGGCGGCCCGCGTCCCCCTGGGCCCAGCCAGCATCGGGCCGACGGATATCCTGGTCGGGGCCGCATGCTTCGCCTGGTTTCTGCGCGTCACCGCCCTGGGCGAGGAACGCCGTCCCGCGCCCCTGCTATGGCTCCTGCTCCCCTTCGCGATCGCGCTCCTCTACTCCACCCTGGCGGCCCGCAGCCTGGTCGCGGCCCTGCCCGAGCTGGTCAAATGGGCCGAGGTCATCGTCGTGTATTGGCTGGGCGCACAGCTCCTTACGCCCAAACATCGTCTCCCCCTCCTGCTGACGCTGCTGGCCGCGGGCAGCGTCGAAGCCCTCATCGGCATCCGCCAGTTCATATTCCAGATCGGTCCTGAAGCTTACTTGCTGGGCCGATTCCTGCGGGCGTATGGCACCTTCGGCCAGCCCAATCCCTATGCAGGATATCTGGGATTGTTGTTGCCCCTCGGGATGAGTTTGAGTTTGTGGGCGCTTGTGGCGGTATTCCGTGATCAGTATCCCGTATTCCCTATTCCGTGGATGAGGAGCAGGGGATGGGCGCGAGGATGGCTTCTGTTGGTCATCGCGGGCATGACGGGGGTGATCGGGCTGGGGATCGTGGTGAGCTGGTCGCGGGGAGCGTGGCTGGGCGCGATGGCCTCCACCGCGACGGTGCTGGCCCTGAGCTCGGTCTGGGGTCTAGGCCTCATGCTGGCCCTGGTCGCGGGGCTCGTCGTCGCCTGGCCCGCGTTGCCGTCCAGCATCACCGCCCGACTCGCGGATGTGGCCCGCTACTTCGGCACATGGAACGTGCGCGGGGTCCCCGTGACCGACGCGAATTTCTCCATCCTGGAGCGGGTGGCCCACTGGCAGGCCGCGTGGGAGATGTTCGCGGATCATTTCTGGCTGGGCATTGGCGTGGGCAATTGGGATGTGGTCTATCCCAATTACGCCATCGGCATCTGGAAGGCGAGCCTGGGCCACGCGCATAATGTGCTCTTTCACTATGCCGCGGTGGCGGGCGTCTTCGGCGCGACAAGCTACTTGTGGCTGTGGCTTGGCAGCCTGTGGAGGGCGTTTTGGGCCAGTCTGCGGCGTTCGGGCCTGGAAAAAGCGATGGCCGTGGGCGTCACGGGCATGCTTGTGCATCTCTCCATCCACAACCAGTTCGACAACCTCTGGGTGCAGGGGATGCCGCTGGTCATTGCCCTGGGGCTGGCCTTGTTGCCCCTGGCGTCTCGCCAGGACGATATGGCTCCTCCCGACCAGATGCCCGTAGATGATCTTCAGAAACTTTGACCTCGGACGACTTGGCCGCCCGCGCCAGGTTGGCTCGTAGATTTTCATCGACACCGACGCTGGGCAAGCCCGCCGTCGGGCTGTGAACTGAACTTACAATGAAACCAATGGCCATGTAAAATCATCGGACAACCATCACATCCCCAA
>DUEQ01000541.1 GCA_011192085.1 Caldilineae bacterium | reverse complement strand
TGACTTATGCATCAAAACCGCTCGCAGATGGCTACGTCATTCACTCCAACAAGGATGTAGAATCATGCTAATCACCTTGCCCGTTCGAGGATTTCTATATGAGCTTTCCCAAGGCAGCGCCACGCCCGGCGGCGGCTCGGCCGCGGGCCTTTCGGGCGCGCAGAGCGCGGCCCTGCTGGCCATGGTCTGCAATCTGACCATCGGCCACAAGAAGTATGCCGATGTGGAGGGGGAGATGCAGGAGGCGCTGGAGAAGGCGCTGCGGCTGCGCGACCGGCTGATGGACCTCATCGAGGAGGACGCGCACGCATTCGACAGCGTGATGGACGCGTATCGCCTGCCCAAGGACACGCCCGAACAGAAGGCCGCGCGCAGCGCCGCCATTCAGGCCGGGCTGAAGGAGGCCACCCGCACGCCCATGGAGACGCTGCGGCACTGTGTGGCGGTGCTGGAACTGGCCCCCGAGGTGGTGAGCAAAGGCAATCCCAATGTGATCAGTGACGGCGGCGCGGGCGTGCTCAGCGCCCACGCGGGGATGATGATCGCCGCGCTCAACGTGCAGATCAACCTCAACGCCATCAAGGACGAGGCGTTCGTGACTGAGCAGACCGAGGAGATGAAGGAGCTCATCGCCCGCGGGGATGCAGCCAAGGACAAAGCCTGGGCCATCGTCGCCGCAAGACTGGGGATGTAGTCGGTTAATCGATTGGTCTGTTGGTCGATTGGTCGTCTCATTGGCCATTGGCAATTAGCAATTGGCAATTCATCCCATGTCTTCTCGCTCCGCCCGGCGTTCCTGGCTCCCTCTGGGGGCCTATTTTATCCTCACCTTGCTGCTGACCTGGCCCCTGGCCCGGCATCTGGGCGACGCCATTCCCGGCGACAGTTTCGACGGTTGGCAGAATTTCTGGAACCTGTGGTGGGTGAAGGTGGCGCTGCTGGAGCAGCACGCGTCCCCCTATTTCACGAACCTGCTCTACCATCCCACGGGCGTCAGCCTGTGGTTCCAGACCCTCAACATCTTCAACGGGTTCACCTTCCTGCCCGTGCAGCTCGCGGGCGGCCTGTTTTGGGCCTACAACGGAGTCGTGCTGTTCAGCTTCACCATGGCCGGATTCGGCGCGTATCTGTTAGGGCGGGATGTGCTGCGGAGGGCGGGCGCGAAGCCGGGAGCGGGCCTGCACATGGCCGCGTTCCTGGCGGGCGCGGTCTATACCTTCTCCCCCTTCCACTTCGCCCATCTGCTGGGGCATATGCAGGTGTTCAGCCTGGAGTTCATTCCCTTCTTCGCGTTGTATCTGCTGCGGGCGCTGGAGGAGGCCTCACGCAAAGGCGCAAACGCGCAAAGGGAAGCAAGGGGGAGCGCCCGCTGGCGCGATGCGCTGTTGGCGACGTTATTTTTGATTTTAGCGGCGCTGTGTGACTGGTATTTTGCCTTGTATCTGGGCTTTTTCACGCTGGTCGCCCTGGTCTGGCTGCTCATCCGGCGGCGGTTGGGCTGGCGGCATCTACTGACGACCGCGCGCATCTTCGGCTTGACGTTGTTGGTCACCGCGCCTCTGCTCGCGCCCATGGTGGTCGAAAGCCTGCGCTTCGATTTCATGCGTCCCCCTCCGAGCCAGATCGTCGAGCTCAGCGGCGATCCCCTGGGCTTTCTCCTGCCTTCGGGGCAGCACAGCATTTGGGGCGCATGGGCCGCTCAGTTGCGCGCGCCCCTCAGCGCCAGCCCTTCGGAGAATACGCTTTATGTAGGCGTTGTGGCCGGGCTATTGGCCCTGGTTGGGCTATGGCGCTGGCGGAGGAAAGTGGGGTTCTGGGCCCTGGTCGCGGCGGTGTTCGCCCTCTTCGCGCTGGGCCCGGTGCTGCACGTGAACGGACGCATCACCAGCATCCCCCTACCCTACGCGCTGATCCTCAAGCTCCCCTTTGTGGAGATCGCCCGCACCGTGGCCCGCTATGACCTGCTGGTCATGCTGGCCGTGGGCGTGCTCGCGGGCGGGGGGCTGTACGCGGTGGTCGAGCGAGGACGGACGCGGGGCCGGGCGATGATACTGGGCGTGAGCCTGATCCTGCTCGCACTCATCGATTTCTCGCCCATCCCCTATCCCATCAGCCCGCCCGATACGCCCGACTTCTACCGAGCGCTGGCCGCGGCCCCGCGCGGGGGCGCGGTCATGAACCTGCCCATGAACTGGGATCGTCCCGGCTACCTGCTCTACCAGACCGTCCATGGCAAACCTCTGACCGCGGCCTACATCACCCGCACCGATCCCCGCACCCTGCCCGGCCGCGTGCCTGTCATCAACCGCTTCCGCCATCTGGCCCAAGACATCAACCGGGTGGAGGACCCCGCGGCCTGGGCCCCGACCCTGTTCGAGTTTATGGACATCCGCTGGGTGGTCCTGGATCGCTACAAGATGCCCCCCGGCCCCACCCGCGAGTATACAGAATCCCTGGCCCAGGCCATCTTCCGCGGCCAGACGCCCATCTACCAGGACGACCGCCTGACGGTGTACGAAGCCCCTCGCCCCCCCGCATTCCCCCGGCCCTTCGTGGAGATCGGCTGGGATTTCGGGCCGCTGCAGCCGGGCCCGGCCCGCGCGGTGGAGGAATGCGCGTTCTTCGTGTTGCACGTCCCCCAGCCGGGCGACTACGCCCTGACCATCACGCCCGCGGCGGACAACGAGGCGGCCTGGCAGGTGGAGGACGACGCGGGCCGGGTGGCGTTGCGCGGGCGGAGCGAGTCTGCAACGACCACGCTGACGCTGGAGGCCCCCGCCACCCGGTTCCTCATCCAGGCGCTGGAGCCGGATGTAACCATCGGATGGATCAAGATCACGGCTATCGAGAAGTAAAGGGGGATTGCTGTCACATCATCAGGTCCTGATATGCTGAATTCTTCAAGCAACTGGAAAATAGAGTACAATAATGGGGCTGCGAGACGCATCATCGACATATCAATTCATCAAGGAGGATGATTTTCCATGACCACCCGGACCAAGTCGCTTGCGGAGGAGTTCATCGCCCGCGACGCGGCGAATATCTCCCCCTCCTACACCCGCAGTTACCCCTTTGTCATGGCGAAGGGCCAGGGTTCCGAAGTGTGGGATGTAGATGGACGACGGTATATCGACTTCGCAACAGGCATCGCGGTGACAAACACAGGGCATAGCCATCCCCATGTGGTGGAAGCCATCAAAAAGCAGGCCGAGGCGTTCCTGCACATGTCGGGCACCGATTTCTATTACGCCCCCCAGATCGAACTGGCCGAGCGATTGAACAAGCTCGTTCCCATCTCCGGTCCGACCAAAGTCTTCTTCGGCAATTCGGGCGCGGAGGCGGTGGAGGCCGCGCTGAAGCTGGCCCGCTGGTACACGAAACGCCCCCGCTTCATCGCATTCTACAGCGCCTTCCATGGCCGCACCTTCGGCGCGCTCTCCCTGACCGCATCCAAGGCCATCCAGCGCAATGGGTTCGCGCCCCTGGTGCCGGGCGTCTCCCACGCGTTCTACCCCAACCCCTACCGCAACCCCTTCCCCGGCGAAGATCCGGGCCAAGCCGCGTTGGACTACATCGAAAAGCATCTGTTCAAGACCACGACCCCGCCCGACGAGGTGGCCGCCATCATCGTCGAGCCTATCCAAGGCGAGGGCGGCTACATCGTCCCTCCCGATAATTTCCTCCCCGGCCTGCGCGAGCTGGCCGACAAATACGGCATCCTCCTCATCTTCGACGAGGTGCAGACCGGATTCGGGCGCACGGGCAAGATGTTCGCGGCTGAGCACTGGGGCGTGGAGCCTGACATCATCACCTTGGCCAAAGGCATCGCCAGCGGCATGCCCCTGGGCGCGACCGTGGCCCGGGCCGAGATCATGAGCTGGCCTCCGGGCGCGCACGCCAGCACCTTCGGCGGCAATCCGGTCAGCTGCGCGGCCGCGCTGGCCACCCTGGACCTGCTGGAGGGCGGGTTTGTGGAAATGGCCGCGCACAGCGGCGCGTATCTCAAATCCCGCCTGCGGGAGATGGCTGAACGCTACCCGGTGATGGGTGATGTGCGGGGCAAAGGCCTGATGGTGGGCGTCGAGCTGGTGAAGGACCCCGAGGGCAAGGAGCCCTGGCCCGAACTGCGGAATCTCATCGTCGACAAGGCCTTCGAGCACGGCCTGCTCATGCTGGGATGCGGAACCAACAGCCTACGCTTCATTCCCGCGCTGAATATCCCCGAAGAGCTGTTGGACGAGGGCGTCAGCCTCTACGAGGCCGCGCTGGCGGACGCGCTGCAAGCGATCGGGCGATAAACCGCCAGGATGCGATTTGCCAAGCCCTTCAGGATTCGCACCCATCGCCCAAGCGTTTCACCCTCGGGCGAGGATTCACTTGCCCGACGCGACAAGCACCTGAAACATCGCCTCCACTGAGGTGAATTTCACTCGCGGGCGGCCCTGAGCCTTGCCCGCCTCCACCTCCGCTGAGTCGATGCGCTTCCAATCTTGCCAGGTCACATAGCGGACGCCGCGAGCCTGCAACAGGCGCGGGATCGCCTCGGCCGCGGCGTCCGCATCTCTCGCGGGCGTGATGCGGGGAACATCCATGGCCACATTGCCCACGCCGATCACGGCCACCCGCTCGACGCCCAGATGGAAGGTAAGGCGGGCGTAATCGGGGTGACCATTGTACCAGGCCACGAACTGAGTGGCGGGCAGGCTGCGCTCCAGGTCCTCGCCCGGAATGTGCAGTCGCCGGTCGCTCTGCGCGCCCACCGCGTACACCGCCATGTCGTAATGACGGAGCGCGTCCTCATGGGTGATATCCTCACCGAAGGTGACGTGGCCGCAGACGCGAAAGCGCGCGTCCTCAGCGATGCGGTCATCGAACCTGGTAAYGGACTTTATCTTGGGATGATCGGGCGCGACTCCGTAACGCACCAGGCCATAAGGCGTGGGCAGATGATCGAACATGTCCCCCCGCACCTCATACGCCTTCGACTTGAAAAGAGCCTCCGCTGTTTAGAAACCTGACGGTCCGGCTCCAAAGATAGCCACGCGCAGGGGGCGCGTCGCCGAGCCGACCTGCGTTGCCATGATGGCGCCTCCATGTCATACGTGGATGATAGAGGATGGACGCCCTCAAACGAGTATGCTCGTCGTCCATCGTCTGTCGTCAACCCGAACTCACCCTGCCAGCGCCTGCACCTCCGGGTCATCCCAAGAGATGAAACGGCCCGACCAGGCCAGGGGCGCGTGCAGGGCCAGCGCGGCCAAGGCCCGGCCCGGTCGCTCGGGAGGCAGCAGAGCGCCCTGGGCATAAGCGTCTATGAAGCGCTGATACGCCTTCGGCTCCATCGCGGCCCGGCCCTGTTCTCGAAGCGCGACCTGCATGGCTGTATCCACCACGCCCGGGCGCACAGCCAGAGCCACAATGGCCGGCTCCTCCTCGGCCAGCACCGCGGTGAGCATGTTCAGCGCGGCCTTGCCTGCGCAATAGGCTGACCAGCCCGCGGTGGGGCGCACGGCCGCGCCGCTGGAGATGTTGATCACCCGGCCCTGGGGCGCGCGGCGCAGATGGGGCAGCGCGGCCTGGATGAGCAGGTAGGGGCCCACGACGTTGATCTGGAGATTGCGCTGCCATTCCACGGAGTCGCTCTCCGCGATGCGGGCCAGGGGCGTCAGCACCGCGGCATTGTTCACGATGGCGTCCACTCGCCCGAACGCAAGGACCGCGGCCGCGACCAGCCGCTCGGCCACATCGGGTGCGCTCACATCCCCGGCCAGCATCTCGACCCGACCGCCCAGGGCCTCGATCTCGGCCTTAACCTGAGCCAGGGCCGATTCCGTGCGGGCGTTCAGGGTGACAGCCGCGCCCATGCGGGCCAGCTCCAAAGCGATGGCGCGTCCCAGCCCGCGCGACGCGCCGGTGACGATGACAGATGATTGGGACATAATACAGATCTTACCCATAATCCCTTGAATTGTCCAGTCCTCTTTGCACCGCGCCCCTCGAACCGGTACAATATCAAACCAACCATAACGGGACAGGTCTTCCACTGCTATCTTTGGCGTCATCCGACATGATGGCGTTTGCCGCCTGCGTCAAGCGTAAAACGTCAAAGGCCATGTCCCGTTGCAAAAGCTGGCGTGACGTTTAACGCTTCACGTTGGACGAAATCCGTTGGCAGCAACCATGCCCTGCAACACAACTGACGCCAACGAGCGGACTTGTATAATGACAGCCAACCTCCCATTCCGCCATTCAGGACCCATCCAAACGCCATGAAGTTACGCATCCTCAACGCCAATCACGTTCGCCAGGCCCTGCCCATGTCCGAGGCCATCGACGCCATGCGCGTCGCCTTCGCGGCCCACGCCCGCGGGCAGACGCAATCTCCCCAGCGGCTGGTCATCGCCACCGCCGCGGGGTCGAGCCTGTTCATGCCCGCGTATCTGCCCGAAAGCGACGCGCTGGCCCAGAAGATCGTCTCCGTCTTTTCAGGCAATCCCGCTCGCGGCCTGCCTGCCATCCACGGCCTGGTCATCGTGCTGGACCCAAACACGGGCCAGCCCCAGGCGCTGCTGGAAGGCGCATCCCTCACCGCCATCCGCACCGGCGCGGCCAGCGGCCTCGCCACCGACCTGCTGGCGCGGCCCCAGGCCCAGGTCCTCGCGCTCATCGGCGCGGGTGGCCAGGCGTATGACCAGATCCGGGCCGTGCTGGCTGTGCGGGAGATCGTCGAGGTGCGCATTGCCAGCAAGGGGGGGAAGCGCGCGGAGCGGCTGGCGCAGCGGCTGCGGGAGGAGGGCGTCAACGCGCAAGCTGTGGACGTACGGGAAGCTGTGCAGGGCGCAGACATCATCACCACGGTCACCGACAGTCGCACGCCCGTGTTCCTGGACGCGGATGTGGCGCCGGGCGCGCACATCAACCTGGTGGGAGCCTACACCCGCGACATGCAAGAGGCCCCGGCCTCCACCATCATGCGGGCGAAGGTGTATGTGGATGATGTCATGGCCGCGGCCCACGAGGCGGGCGACCTGATCAAGCCGGTGCGCGCGGGCCTCTATTCCATGAACGATCTGGCCGGGACGTTGGGGCAGCTCATTCTGGGCGAAGTTCCGGGCCGGGAGTCGGAGGAAGAGATCACGGTGTTCAAGAGCGTGGGACTGGCCGTGCAGGACGCCGCGGCCGCGGCCCGGGCCCTGGCCCGGGCGGAGCAATGGAGCCTGGGCGCAGAGATCGAGCTGTAAGCGTTGTGTGTTTTCAACATCCCGGAATGGGTTGTGGTATCATTTGGAAACTGAATTCTGACCCACACGGAGGACGACGATGAAATACGATGAATATCCCATGCTGCCGGTGGAAGAGGCCCGCGCGCGCATCCTGGCCAACTTCCGGCCTCTGGAGCCTGAAACGATTCCCATTCTCGACGGGTTGGACCGCGTCCTGGCCGAGGATGTTTACTCGGACATGGACATCCCGCCTCTGACTAATACAGCCATGGATGGCTACGCGGTGCGGTCCGCGGATACGGCTGGCGCATCGGAGACGCATCCCGTGCGCCTGAAGATCGTCGCGGATCTGGCCGCGGGCTATGTGCTGGACCGGCCCGTGCAGGCGGGCGAGGCCGTGCGCATCATGACAGGCGCGCCCATGCCGGAGGGAGCGGACGCGGTGGCGCCCTTCGAGCAGGTCGAGGTGGAGGGGGATGAGGTCATCCTGTTCAAGCCCTACCCCCAATGGAAGAACGTGCGCCACGCGGGCGAGGATGTGCGGAAGGGCCAGCTCGTCCTGCCCAGGGGCAAGGTGTTGCGGGCGCAGGAGATCGGCATGCTGGCCGCGCTGGGGCATCCCACCGTGCAGGTGCATCGCCGCCCGCGAGTGGCTGTGCTCTCCACGGGCGATGAGGTCATCGACGTGACCGATCCCTGGCAGCCGGGCAAGATCCGGGACGCGAACGGCTACTCCGTGTCCGCGCTCATCCTCAAATATGGCGGCGAACCCGTGCGCCTGGGCATCGCGCCCGACACCATCGAGGCTCTGACCGAAAAGATGCGAGAGGCCCTAGACCTGGGCGTGGATTTCATCCTGACGTCTGGGGGCGTCTCCATGGGCGATTTCGATGTCGTGAAGAAAGTGCTGGCGTCGGAGGGCGAGATGCACTTCTGGCGAGCGCGCATGAAGCCAGGCAAGCCCATGGCCTTCGGCGAGATCCAGGGAGTCCCCCTGCTGGGGTTGCCCGGCAATCCTGTCTCCTCCATGATCTCCTTCGAACTCTTCGCCCGTCCCGCTATCCTCACCATGCTAGGCAAGAAGAAGCTGGAGAAGCCGGTCATCGACGCCATCCTGGCGGAGCCGGTGAAGCGCAAGGACAATCGCCGGCACTATCTGCGGGTGTGGCTGGAGGAGAAGGATGGTCAGACCTACGCCCATCTCACGGGCGACCAAGGCTCGGGCATCCTCCTCTCCATGGTCCAGGCCGACGGCCTCGCCATCATCCCCGAGGAGCTGAACAGCACCCCGCCCGATTTCCCCGTCAAGGTGATGATTCTCGACTGGCCCGAGGTGGCGTAAGGCGGACAACCGAATCAGCATCGACCCAAAAACGCCCGGTTCGCAGATAGCGTTCCGGGCGTTTCGATGGACGGCGGCTTACCGAAATTGAACGGTTACAGCCCCAGATTCTTGCGGAAATTCTGCCAGGTCTGTCTGACTGCCTCCGCGGCCTTGGCCAGGGTGTCGGCGATGTGCAACGCGGTGTAATTCGCGCCGATGGCGTCCCAATCCACCACGTTCCACCAGGCGTCGATATAATCTCCGCGCCGGTTCTGATAATTCAGATAGTACGCGTGCTCCCACACATCCAGCCCCATAATGGGAATGAGGCCCTGGGAGATGGGGTTATCCTGGTTGGGCGTGCTGGTGATGGAGAGCTCGCCCTCGGCGTCCACCACAAGCCAAGCCCAACCGCTGCCGAAGCGGCCCAGCGCGGCTTTCTTGAACTCCGCCTTGAAGGTCTCGAAATCGCCGAAGGTGGCATCCAGGGCCTCGGCCAGGGCGCCAGTGGGTTGGAGGGAGCCCTTCGGACTCATGATGGCCCAATACATGGTGTGATTGGCATGACCGCCGCCATTGTTGCGCACCGCGGTGCGGATGTCCGCGGGCAGGGAATCCAGATTCATAAGCAGCTCGGTCAGGCTCTTCTCATGCAGTTCAGGATAATTCTCCAGCGCGGCGTTGAGCTTGGCCACATACCCGCCATGATGCTTTTCATAGTGAATGCTCATGGTGCGGGTGTCGATGTGGGGCTCCAGGGCGGAGAATTCGTACTTGAGTTTGGGAAGTTTGTATGGATATCCCATCGTGGTTGCTC